>CAYQVV010000047.1:8382-9850 GCA_964421155.1 uncultured Elusimicrobiaceae bacterium | reverse complement strand
TTTCTATTCCTTGTTCTTTTTTTAATATTTTTGATATTTCTACATAATTGTTTGAAATAAATATATCTGAAACTAATTTTTGTAATGTCCCTGTTAAAGATAAAGCTGAAATATGTGCATCTACTTGATTTTGAAGACCTCCAATTTGCAATGCCATTTCCAAAATTTCGTGCATAAATACTTGCGTATACAAGGATTCTGAATCCAATCCTCTTTCTATTAATACAGAAATTAACGCTTCTGCTTGCAATGTTGCTCTAACTACTAACTCATTATCTTTAACTGCTGAGACTAAATTTGATTCTTTGCCTTCTACTACACCATATTCTTTAAATGAAATTTTTTCTATTATAGAACCTAATGTTGGAAATGAAGTTTGAGATAATTCTTTAACAGCTTTTTTTGCATTTTCAAAAATCTGATCTAAACCTGTTTTTGAAACTGCTTTTTTTTCTAAAAGAGTTTGATCTACTTTTCCTGAAAGAGCTGCTCCTTGTTCAACATTAGGCATCATAGCTACATAATGATAATTTCCAATATTCTTAATTGTTAATGATTTTACTGGATTTTCCACATCTATATCTGCAACAAAATCTCCATCTTGTATCAATTTTAGATTTACTCTCTTAATCTCACCTAATAGTTTCAAATCTACATCTGTTCCCCAAACTCCATTTTTTCTTACAAAATTAGCATATTCTCGCATTAAACTAGCATTAACAGGCATTATCAATTCTTGCATAGAAGTTGTCAAAGGCAATTTAGCCACTTCATTAAGCAAATTAAATCCCACACTAGGTATTTGATTTAAATTTGCTCTTATACTTCCAACTATTCCTAATGCATATCTATTTATAAAATCTACATTATCTGCATTTCTTTCTATATAAGTTGCTAACTCATTTCTTAATTGTTGAACTTGCTCTTGTGTTCCTCTCATTCCAATTGCATGCAAAAATGAATAATACATACAATTTCCTCCGCCAGGATTCTGTTTTGGTTTATATCCAACAGAAACATTTTTAACAACACTAGAAGGTTTCTCGTCTATAATTTTTGCATTTATTTGATTTAAAAATCCTGTTAAATTTTCTAAATTCAATACTTCTAACTTATTTATCTGTAAATAAATGTTTTCTATAAAAGAATTTATCATTTCTTTTTTTTGTACTTCTTGTAATGAAGATATTTTTTCTAAAACAGATATTCTATCTTGTATAGTATTATATAAACTCATTAATTCATCTGGACCATCTTGAGTCTCTATAAAATCTCCTAATTTATGCCCTTGAGCATCTTTATCTGGCAATATTTTATCTATCATACTTTTTATTTGCATTAAAACTTGCTGTTCTGCATCATATACTTTTTGAACATTAGCTTGTCCAGAAAAAACAGATTTTTCTCTTTTGCTATCTATAATTAATTTATTTATTAATTTTTTGTAATTTTCATCTATAAAATCTAA
>CAYQVV010000047.1:0-8282 GCA_964421155.1 uncultured Elusimicrobiaceae bacterium | reverse complement strand
CAATATCTTCTAATAATTCTTTTTCTTTCTGTAGACTTTCTATTAACAATCTTTCACTTTCATCAAAAGCATTTTTCCCTTCGCTTATTTTTAATTCTAAATCTTGTAATTTTTTTCTATTAGAATCTATTTCTTGATCTAAAACTCGTTCTTCTTCTTCCAGTTTCAATATTTCATTATTATATTTTTCTTTTTGTGTTTCCTTCTCCCGTTTTAAAGCTTTTAAATTTTTTATTCTTTCATTTCTTAAAAGCTCTAACTTTGAAATATTAGAATTTAAATCTACCAATTCTTCATTTTGCTGTCCTGTTAAAGCAGTTAAAGATTTTAAATTAGCTTCTAAATCTATTAATCTTAATCGTAATGTTTCTAATTCTTTATCTATATCAGAAACTCCTTTCTTTTGCCCTATTTCAGCTGATATTGTTTCTACACTTTTGTCTTCTGCTAATATTTTTCGTTTATTTTCTAATTCTTGTCTTTGTTTAGCTATTAAATCTAATAATCCTTCCTCTTCTTTTTTCATTTGTCCAAATTCAATATTTTGTTTTTTATAATCTCCTTCCAAAATAGCCAAATTTCTTGCCAAATCATCTATTTCTTTCTTTAATTTTTCCATATTTTCTTTATCTATTTTTAATTTCTTTTTCCTTTCTAATAACTCTGTTTCTCTTCTTTTTAAATCTTCTTCCTTTTCTAAATATTCTCTTTCTCCTCTTTGAATATCTGATTCTAAATTAACTAAAGTATTTTTATTCCCTTCTATTTCATCATTTAAAATCTTCTTTTTAGATTCAAACTCTGCTTCAATTCCCTTCATTCTATTTTCCAAAGCCAATATTTGTTGTTCTAAAAAAATTTTTTGGTCTTTAACTTTATCTATTTCCCCTATCTCTAAAGACAGATTTTCTAATTCTCTATTTATTTCTTCTAACTCTCTTTTCTTATTATCAGCTAAATTTTGTTGATGTTCAAAACTTCTCATTGCCATATTATGATTTCTTTGTAAACCTTCTAATTTTTCTTTATTCATGTTTCCTTTTTTAGCTTCTATATTTTTATTTAATTTTTGAATTTCTTCCTCTCCATTAGCTAATTTTCTTTTTAATTCTAAAATATCATCTTCATTTTGCTGAATTCTATCTATTAATAATAAAAGATCTCTTTCAATACCATTTGGTTCCTCTTGTCCTTTAAACATAGAAAATATTCCCATACTTAAACCAACGATTGCACCTGTTGCTAAGCCTACTGTCGCACCAAAAATAGTTCCCACACCTAAGCCAGATGCAACTACATCAAATCCTTGTAAAAATCTAGATTTTAACCTTTCAAATGCTCCTTTAGATTTTAAATTTTCTAATTCAGAGTTTAGCTCTTTTTCTAAATTAGCATATCTTTTTAATATTGAACCTTCATTTCTATAAAAATTAGCCAAAATATCTTCATACTCAATCACAAGACCATAAGCTTCTCTTATTTTAGTAACTTGTTTTGTTTGTTTTAAAGATTCATAAATTTTTCTCTGTTCAGCTATTTTCTCAATATATCTCTGTTCTTTATCCAAAAGCTCAGAGTTTATTTTATTTTTTAATTCCTTTATTGTTTTTATCATTTTTCGTAATTTTTCAAAAGGAGCTAAAGTTGCACTTAGTTCATCATGTTCTCTTGTTTTTAATTCTAATTCAGCCCTAATTTCATCTTGAATTCTAAGTAAGCTATCTCTTTCCTCTATATCTCTTCTTATTTCATTTTCAAAATCTTGCTGTTTTTGTTTTTCTGTTTCTAAATTTCTATATTCATCTTCTAATTTTTGTTTAGCTAAATCAAATTTTTTCTGTAAATCTGCTAATTGAGAAGAATAAGTTTTCTGTCTTTCTTTCTTCCTCATAAATTCATCATATTTAAGTGCCCTATCTTGACTCAATCTTTTAGTATCATCTTCCATTTTATTTTTTTTAGAAAAATGCTCCAAAAGTACTCTCTGCAATTTTGCCATTTGTTCATTTTTTTCTTGTTCCATATCTATCAAAGTTTGTTTTTTTAACTTCAAATTTCTTTCCAAATCTTCTTTTTGATTTTTCTTTTGCAAAATTGATTTATTAAGGGTTATTAATTTTTGTTTTTCTGAATTAAGCACTCTCTCTTCTTCTAAAATAGCCTTATCTTCGTCAATTAACCTATTTTTTTCTGAATTTAAACTTAATCTTTTACTATTTAAATCTGATCTCAACCTTTCTATTTCTTCATTTAAATTTCTTAATATTGAACCTTTTTGCGCTATTGTTGATTGTAATTTTTTTAAATCATCTTCTAACCTATTTAGTTTTTGTAAAGATATTTCCTGTTCTTTTTGTAATCTATCCATATTAGATTTAGCAGATAAAAGTTGACTTTGTAAATCAGATGAAATTTTTCTATCTTTTCCTAGTTGATCTAATTGGCTTCTAACTTTTGATATTTCTTCTTCTAAACTATTTTTTTGTTGAATATCTTTTTGTTGTTTCTCTGATAATTGCTTTTTATTTAAAGTTAATTGATCTATTCTAGCACTTAACTCTGATATTTCATTTTCTTCGGTTGAAAAATCTTTTTTGTTTAACAAATCTAAATTTTGTTTAGCCAGCAATAGCTTGTCAGAAATATCTTCTTTCCTATCTGCTAAAGTTTTTGCTTTTTCTTTTTCTAATATAGATTGTTTTTCTAATTTATCTAGATTCTCAAGTATTTCCTGTTTTTTTTGTGAAAAACTTAAAGTTTTATTTTTTTGCTCAGATAATTCTAATTTTTTACTTTCTAAAATTCTTTGTTTTTCTTCTAATAAATTTAATTTTTCTTCTAATGCCTTTTTATCAGAATTCAATTTCAATAAATTATTATCTATAAAAATCTTTATTTCTTTTAGTTTTTTAATTTCTTCTAAATCTTTATCTATTTCTAACCCTTTTATCTGTGAATCTATTTCAGCTGATTGTCTTTGTAAATCTGACATTTTTGAATCATGTTTTGCTTTTTCTTGTTCCAAAACTTTTTTCTCTTCTATCAATCTTTTATATGCAATATCTATTTCTTTTTTTTCTTGAAGAGTTTTTTGTATCAATCTATTTGCAATAGCTAACTCTATTCTAGTAATCGGAAGTCTTAAAATATCTAATCGCCTTTGTAATTCATTTTTTTCTTCACTTTCTGGCAATGCTTTTACTAAAATATCTGCTTCTTCAAATTTTTGTCTATTTACATTTTTTTCTGCTTTTAAAACTGCATCAGTAGCTTTATTTTTTTGATTCTCTAATTTCTTTTTAGCCAAAAATTCTTTCATTTTATCAAAAGCTTTTTTTAAAATTTTTTTATCTCTAAATTCATTTGCTTTTATAGATAAAGTTTCTTTTTCAATAATAAATTTTTTTGCATCTTCTATGTTATTTTCTTGAATTAGTTCTCCTATTGTTTTCATATCTAAATTTTTGTCTTGCAATAAATCTCTTTGTTTTTTTGAATTATTCAAAGTAGATAATTGATCTTTTTTAGTTTTAATCTCTTTATCTTTTAGAACTAAGTCCTTCGCTTTTAATAATGCTCTTTTTCTCAAGATCTCTAAAGTATTTCTATCAGATACAACATTTTCACCTTTCAACTCTTTTGCTTTAATACTATTTTCTAGTTCTAAAATAACTTTTTCTGGAACAATGGCTTCTTCATATATAGATCTTCTTTCTTCTTCTAAATTTTTTATTTCTTCAGTTAACTTTTCTATTTTTTTATCTAAATTATAAACAGGCTTTTGTATATTTTCTTCTTCAATATAATTATAGGCTTCATTTAATAATTTTTTAAATAAATCTGTATCGCTTGTTTTTATTAAAATTAAATTATTAAAAAAATTAAATATTTGGCTATTATCCATATTTTCTATAAATAAAATACTTGACAAAACATCTCTATTTTTTTCATAAATTTGCAATAAACTATCTAAATTTAAAAAATCTTTTATTTTATTAAAATCTTCATCGCTTAAATCTGGAGAAAGTAAAAATTTTTCTAATTTATCTATAACTTTAGTTTGTATTTCTTTTTTTCTTTCATCTGAAAAACCTTTAATAATATTTTGAAAATTATCTTTTATAGATTTTATTTCCTTTTGCCTTGCTATATATTTTTTTACTACATCTTGTTTTAATAAAGTATCAATATAAATTTCTATTTTACTATTAAAATCTGTGCCTGATTCTACATTTACTCCATCAAAATTAGCATATCTTCCAATTTTCTTTAAATTAGTAGATATTTCTCTCAAAAATACAACTTGTTGTTCAGGACTAAGTGTAGCTTCATTAAATGCTATAAAACATAAAGCTGGGAAAAAATACTTTTGAATTTGTTCAATTGGAAGAGTTTGAATATCTGCATCATCTGCAATTGAAGGTTCAAATTCTTTCATTTTTGCAATTATTTCTGCTTTTTTATCTGAACCCATTATTTCTAGCATTTGTTCAGCTCTATTTCTAACTTGCTTCTCATTTTCACTTTTGATCAAATCTTGACTCTTTAAATTTTCAGTCGTAATATCTGACAATTTTATAGAAGATTTAATTTCATCTAATTTCTGTTTTTTATCTATTTCCTTTGGTTCTATAGAATCTAAAGCTGATATATAGTTACGAATATCTTCTTTAAAACTTAAACTAATATAAGAATTTTTTTTCCTTGCTTTATCTGAATTTTTTTGAAATTCTTTTATTTCTGACTCTAATTCTTCTCTAGCAATTTCTTTAAGTGTTTCTTTTACTTCTGCTTCTATACTTTTTCTTGTTTTTTTATGTTCATTATCTACATCTAATGTTGCATTTCCTCTCAAAAATTTCTTTCTTTCATCCATAATAGAACTTTTTTGAACATTATTTTTTAATTTTTTTATTTGATCATCTTTAATTTTTTTCTTTTCTGAAACAATATTAGTTTCTATATATTTTTCTATTTTAATTTCTTCATTAAAATATTTTTTTATTGCTTCCTTATAAGCTTCTAAAAGATCTTTATTATCTTTATCTATTTTTAAATTATCCATTAATTGCAAAATAAATTTGGCTTTTTTTATATCTCCTTTATAATATTTTTTTATAGTATTAACTCTATCATCATTGCTATAAAAATTAGGAACATCTGAATTATTAGGATCTAATTTAGCTTTCATTAATTCTAAAAATGAATTAATTTCTATAATTATGTCTTCTTTTATCTGTTGTTCAGTTTTATTTTTTGGAGCCAAATCTGAAAAAACTTCAAAAATTTTATCTTGATCTTTTATTTTATCTACATCAAAACCTGTTTCCTTATGAACTTTATTTGTACTTTTTCTAGCAGTTTCTCTAATATTTTTTTGTCTATCCGCTAATTCATCATTCATCAATTTTTTATATATTTCAACAAAACCTTCTAAAGTATTCGGATCTTTTTTAGGATCAATTAATAGCGCATATCCATGTCTTGCTTTTGCATTCTCAGATGAGTTTTGCTTTTTAAATTCATCTATCATAGCTACCAAATAAAAAACAATATTCCTTTGAGAATCATCTAAATTTAATCTGTTCATTTCGTCCTCAAAGTTATAAGAACCATCTTTAATTCTACCTGTCAATATATTTAATATTTTAATTCCAAATATTCCTGTATTTTGTTGTTCTTTAGATAATAAAATTGGCATATCAGCAAATATTTGTCTAGCTTCTTCATAAGCTGTATCCAATTTTGCAATAATATCAGTTTCTATTTCTGCATCTTTTCCAGCCATTATTTCTTTCTTTTTCGCCTCTAGCTTTTTTTGAACTTCAAAATTTCTTCTATCGGTAAATATTGTATTTAGTCTTTCTTCTAAAAGTTGATTAAGTAACCTTTCTTCTTCTTTTTTTCTTTCTTTTTCTTCTTCTTCTTTTACAATTATTTCTAATTTTTCTTGAATTTTTTTTGCAATTTCTTTTGCAATACTTATTTCTGTATCAGTCATACGAAAATTATTTCTAAAGGTTGATTCTAAAGTATTTATGTCTTGTGTCCAATCAATTCTTTTATCTTGAATTAAACTTTGAAATACTCTTTCTTGCATAGACAAAATTTCTTCTGGAGACATTTTTATTGCTTTATTTGTCAGTTCATTTTCAGCTAAAATGTGTGTTTGAAAATGAACCTGCAAAGCTAGTGTCGATTTTTCAATATCTATTTTATTTTGCAGATTATTTACTCTAGATTGATTTAAACTATTTTTTTCATAAAGATTCGAATATATTTCTTTAGTAATATTTGGAGATATCATTATATAGGAAATATTTTTTTCTTTTAAAATATTTCCTAAGGCTTTACTATGATACCCTCCAACAACTACTGGAAGTATTATTTTTTTCTTTTCAGCAAATTTAGAATAATTGTCTTTTAAAATTTTCTCAATATTGTCAGCAAAAATTAAATTTCTATTATCTGCTAAGCTATAAAATGTTTGCATATTATTGATTTGTTTTTCAAAACTTAAAAATAAATCTTTCATTATCAACAATGAAATTCTATCTTTAATACTTTTATTTACATAATTTTTAAAAATTTCAAAATATTCATTTTTATTTTTATTTATCTCTATAACTTCTTCTGTCAATGCTGCATTATTAGAAAATCTATAAAAAAGATCTAAAATTCTTCCTAATTTTAAGAATTGTTTTTCGTCTTCACTAGTTGCTAATAAATTTCCAAGTTTAAATAAAAAATTTTTTTCTTCTAAAATTAAAAGAGTTGTATCTATTGAATTAAGCATATTTAAATATTCAAAATACATATAAAGTTCTTTAAAATTATCTTCTACCAAATTTTGTATATCATTTTTCAATATTAAATTTTGTAAAAATAAATAATAGTTACTTGAATCTTTTTTATTATTTTGAGATCTTAATCTAGATATTTCTTTGAACTCTTCCTTTGATAATCTAGGGAATATTATTTTCTCTACTGTAAGAGCTTGAACCATTATATTTTTAAAATTCCCAAAATTTTGTTCTAATTTTGCAATTTTATAACTCTTCATCAAATTTGGAATTTCTACATCAAAATCTAAAAAATTTACAAATTTTTTTAAGCTATCTATATACTCAATTATAGAAATTTCATTATTTTTATACTTAATTACTAATTTATCTAAATCTTTCAAATTCTTTGAATAATTTTTTCTATTTTGTTTATCCAAAATATATCTATTTATTAATGTAATTAAAAAATAATTAATATCTTTTCTTACTCTTAAAGCACTAGAAAAAGCTTCAAAATTTTGCTTATAAATTTTTTCATCTTCTATTCCTACTAAATTTTTATCTATGTTAGAAATAACAAATTTTTCAGATCCAGTAAAAATCCCTGCATTCAAAATTTTATCAAAAAAATCTGATTTAATTTTTCCTTGAGGCAGTGCTTTTAACATTACCATATCTTGAGAATATGTTAAATTCCCCCACGCTCCTTCTACCAAAACATCCCTAAAATAAAATGATTCATCATTATATCTAGTCTTTATATTATTCAATATTTCAAAAATATTATTTTGAGCTTCTTCATTACAATGTAAATCTTTTATAATTATTACTTTTCCTAGATTTTTTTCATTTCCAAAAGATTCAAAATAATCACAAACTCTTCCAGTATCTAAACCAATAACCAAATCATTATTTAAAATATTATTATTTAAAGTTTTATTTTTTGAAAACGAAAAATCTTCAAAATTAGCACTCAAAAAATTACTTTGCAATAAAAATGTTAAAATCAAAAAAACAGATATTATCTTTCTAATTTTTATATTTATATTATGATTTATCATATTAATATCCTCCATTTTATTTTCTACAATATTAAAAAAACTTAGGTTTCTGATAATTTAGAGATAAAAAACCAATAAAAGTTTCAACAATTTTTATAATCTCAAATAAAAATAATTATATATATAAAATAACTTCTTATCAGAGAAAAACAAACTTAAAATATTATTTCTTACAAACAAATTTAAAATCACAATTTCTACAGCTATTTTGATTATTTTTTATATTTAAAAATTTATCCTCTAAAATTGTATCTAAAATATCAAACAATTTTTTACCTGCATCTTCCATCGTTTCTAAAGCTCCTATAGTTTCAAACAAATCAATTCCAAATTTTTTATAAGATTTATTATTTTTTATAGCTGTGTCTTTTGAAGTTTCTTTTTTAAGCCAAATATATGAAAATTTTAAATTTGAATTTTCATTTAATTTAATTTT
>CAYQVV010000046.1:0-10032 GCA_964421155.1 uncultured Elusimicrobiaceae bacterium | reverse complement strand
AAAAATGTTTTGTTATTATTGCTTGTTATTCATGCAAAAAAAAATTGTCATTCCTGCTACTATTTGTCATTCCTGCGAAAGCAGGAATCTAATCATGCTAAAAATTCTAGATTCCGCATCATTTGCTAAACAAATCTCGAATATTTCATATACAGAGGCGGAATAAACGGACAGGACGATAAATCGTCACTGGCGGAAAGACAGTAAAAAAATTTTTCATATCTAAAATTTATTTATGATAAGATTCATTATTATTAATTTTAAATGCTCTATAAATCTGTTCTAATAAAATAACTCTCATCAATTGATGTGGAAAAGTCATTTTTGAAAAAGATAATTTAAAATCCATTTTTGATAAAACATTTTCTGATAATCCCAAAGATCCACCTATAACAAAATTAATTGTAGAATCTTGATATATTCCAATATTAGATATTTTTTCAGCTAATTCTTCACTATCAAGCATCGTTCCTTTTATAACAAGCCCAATATTATATCCATCTTTTATATTTTCTAAAATTCTACAACCTTCCAAGTCTTGAACTTTTTTAATATCTGAAATATTTGCCTCATCTTTTAATTCTTTAATTGCCAAAGTAACATATTTTGATAATCTTTTTGAGTATTCATTTATTGCATCAACAAAATATTTTTCTTTTATTTTCCCGACACAAACAATATTTATTTTCATAAAACAACTCAACTTATTTTTAATTCAAAATAAACTTACAAAACTACCATATTATCTCTATGCAAAACTACATTTTTTTTATTCTTTTTATTGGATTTTTTTTCTATGATTTCTTTTTGATTCAAACCTTTTATTTCTTCTATTTCATCGCTAGAATATTCTGCTGTTCCTTTTGCAAAAACTATATTTTCCAAATTTTTAACATTAACAACATCTCCTCGAACAAAATTTCCTTCTATATTAATTATTCCTGCAGGCAAAAGACTTTTTCCTTTATTTTTAATTGCATCCTCTGCTCCTTTATCTACTATCAAAGTTCCATTTATATGAGCATTAAATGCAAACCATCTTTCTTTTTCTGAAAAAATTTTATCATCTGGAACAAATTTTGTCCCTATATCAAAACTTTTAAACAAATTTTTTATATTCGCTTCATTCCTTCCATTTGTAATAAAAACTGGAACTCCTGATAAACAAGAAATTTTTGCAGCTTTAAATTTTGTTTCCATACCACCAGTTCCAACTTTTGATCCTGTTTTTTTAGAAGATGAAAAATCTATTTTTTTTATCATTTCATCATATTTGCTCATTTGAAAAATTTTTATTAATTCTGCTTTTTCATCTATTCTTGGATTTGAAGTATAAACCCCGTCAACATCTGTCAAAATAACAAGCATATCAGCATTTACTCTAGCTGCTACAAGAGCCGACAAAGTATCATTATCTCCAAACTTTATTTCTGAAATAGAAACAGTATCATTTTCATTTATAATTGGAATAAAACCTAAATCTAAAAGTTCAAAAATCGTATTTTTTATATTTAAATATCTTTCTCTATTATCAAGCTGAGATTTAGTTAATAAAACCTGAGCAACCATCTTTGTATATCTAGCAAAAGCCTTTTTATAAATATTCATAAGCTCAACTTGTCCTATTGCAGCAAGAGCTTGTTTTTTAGATATTTCTTTTGGCTTTTCTTTTAATCCTAAAATACCTATCCCAGTAGCTATTGCCCCAGAAGTAACTATTATCAGTTTATCTCCATTTTCTAAAACATTTTCATAAATAGTTCTAGCTAATAAATTTATATAATTTATATCTATTTCTCCAGATGAAGATGTAATCAAACTACTTCCTATTTTTAACACAAAAAGCTTTTCTTTTTTATTTTGATTTTCTTTTTTCATGATTTTATTTTTATTTAAAATTTTCTTGTTTCTATATATTCCAAAAAATTCTTCAAAAAATCTTTATTTTCATTAGAAATATCCATAGCATCTACAGATTTAAAACCTTTTTTCTTATAATCTTTAACTATTCTATAAGAATTTTCTAATCCATAAACTGCGGGATATGTAAGTTTTTGATTATCTGAATCACTACCTTTTTTCCCTAAAAGTTTTTTATTTCCTACAATATCTAAAATATCGTCTGTAATCTGAAACATATACCCCAAACTTTCAGAATATGCTTCAATTAAAAACAAATTTTTTTCATCTGATTTTGCCAAAATTGCTCCAGATAAAAGACTAGTTCTTAAAAGTTTTCCAGTTTTATTTTTATGAATGTATTTAAGCAAGTTTTTGGCTTTATTTTTATTTTGTTCTGTTAAAACAAATTTTTCGCTTTTTAAATCTACAACCTGTCCACCGATCATTCCTAATGTTCCAACTGCATCGGTAATCTCTAACAAAATATTTTTTAATGATAATGTATCTTTTATATTGGCAAAACATTCAAAAGATTTTGTCAAAAGAGCATCTCCTGCAAGTATTGCAATATCTTCTCCAAATTTTTTATGACAAGTTAATTTCCCTCTTCTATAATCATCATTATCCAAAGCTGGCAAATCATCATGTATCAAAGAATAACAATGTATCATTTCTATCCCAGATGTCAAAAATTTTAAATCTTCATCATTAACATTATTTTTTTTATACATTTCATAAATTAAAGAACATAAAATAGGACGGAGTCTTTTCCCTCCATTAAAGACACTATATCTCATAGCTTTATGAATTATTTCTGGATTTTTTATTTTTTTTTCTAGACAAAAATCTAGCCAAGAATCTATTGTATTTATTTTAATTTTTAATATATCTTTCAATTTAACAATATTATTTTTCATATTTTTTACTTCTAATATATGCATCTTTTATCATGCTATATAAATGTTTTTTTGCACCATGTTTTAATCTTAAATAATAAAACCACTTTAAAATAGGCAAAAAATGTTTGCTTGCAAAAAGAAGCTGACAATCATAAAAAACCGGTTCAAAAATAATATTTTTCATCCCAGTTTCTACTCCTCCTGTTCCACATCTATGATGGATAACACAAGGAGATGGATCAAAAATCATATTCATTTTTGCTTTATAACATCTATATCCATAATCAGAATCTTCTCTTATAGCAACATTTATATATCTTTCATCAAAATAGCCTACTTTTTCAACAACTTTTTGAGTTATAGAAAAATTACAACCTGTTAAAGAATTCGTTTTCGCTCTATGCAAACAATTATTTCCACCTAAAAATTTTATCCATGGGTATATCCAAGTTGGATTTTTTTTAATTCTATGTTCTTTATTAGTTTCTATAACTCTTCCTTGAACTACATCAAATCCTTCTTTATGAATCAAATAATGATTTTTAATAAAATTTTCATCGCATGTTATATCATCATCAACAAAAATAATAATATTCCCTTTACAATTTTTAAGACCAAAATTTCTTGCAGGAGTAAGTCCTGAATTATCAAGCAAAAAATATCTTATTTTTTTTTCAGTTTCTTGAATTTTATTCAAAAACTCCTGTGTTAAATCATTATGTTTTTTTGTTTGATCTACAATCAAAATCTCATAATCATATTCAAATTTTTGATTCAAAAGGCATTTTATAGTCTGCACTAACATTTCTTCTCTATTATATGTAGGTATAATTACACTAACATCCATAACTGAAAAATTCCTTTATTTTAAATTTATTATAATCATTACAAAAATATTTTTTATTTTATATTTTTTGCTTTTTTTTTTCAATATAAATAACTAATATTTCTCTTTAAAATGATTTTTAATCAAAATTAAAACATTAAATGTTTATTAAAAATTAAAAAATTTATATAATTAAAAAAATAATTTTATAATTCAGATATATTGGGAGATAAAAATGTTAGATAATATAATTGATGCAATAGAAGATATAAAAAATGGAAAAATGGTTATTGTTGTAGACGATGAAAATAGAGAAAATGAAGGTGATATTATTTGTGCTGCAGAAAAAGTAACTCCAGAAATTATAAATTTTATGATAAAATTTGCTAGAGGATTAGTATGCATGCCTATGGAGCAAGAAAGACTTGATGAATTAGAAATATATCAAATGACAGAAAGAAATACTGATACAAAAAAAACTGCATTCACAATTTCAGTAGATTATAAAATCAATACAACAACTGGAATTTCTGCTTTTGATAGATATGAAACAATAAAAGCCTTAATAAATAAAAATAGCAAAAAATCTGACTTTACAAAACCTGGACATATATTTCCATTAGCTAGCAAGAAAGGTGGAGTCTTAGTCAGAGCTGGGCATACTGAAGCTTCTGTAGATTTGGCAAAATTTGCTGGTTTATATCCTGCTGGAGTTATTTGTGAAATCATAAACGATGATGGAACAATGGCAAGATTTGATGATCTGGAAAAATTTAAAGAAAAATATGGATTAAAAATGATTTCTGTAGCTGATTTAATAAAATATAAACAAAAAAAAGAATGCTTTATAGAAAAAGTATCTGAAGCAAATCTTCCTACTCAATTTGGGGAATTTAAAATAATAGTATACAAAAATAAAATTGATAATGTAGAACATGTAGTTTTATTAAAAGGAAAAATAAATCCAGAAGAAAATATTTTAGTTCGTGTACATTCCGCTTGTTTTACAGGAGATTTATTCGGATCACTGCGTTGTGATTGTAGACAGCAATTATACAGCGCTTTAAAAATGATAAATGAAAATGGCGGAGTCTTACTTTATCTTAACCAAGAAGGACGAGGAATAGGTCTAGGAAATAAAATCAAAGCCTATAAATTACAAGAAGAAGGGCTTGATACAGTAGAAGCTAATATAGCATTAGGATTTGAAGAAGACTTGAGAGATTATGGAATAGGTGCTCAAATCTTAAAAGATCTAGGAATCAAAAACATTAAACTTTTAACAAATAATCCAAAAAAATTAATAGGATTATCTGGATATGATATAAACATAACAGAAAGAGTTCCAATAATAATAAATCCCAATTGCTATAATGAAAAATATTTACAAACAAAAAAAGAACGAATGGGGCATATTATTTAAAAATATTTTATAGATTATTGAACTATTAATCTACTTCTTTTATATTGCCTTTTTTTTGTCTTTTGTCATTCCTACGAAAGCAGGAATCTGATTCTTCTAAAATTCTAGATTACGCATTTCTTTCGGACAGGGCAATAAATTGCCACTGGCGCAATGACACGAGAAGTTTTTTTATTTGGCTCTGGGGGGAATAATGGAAAATTTTTTAAAGCAATAAATTTTTTAACAAGTTTACCAGCTTTGATTTTTATTAATCAAAAAAAATAAAAAACTGATTTACACAATAAAATATATAATTTTATAAAGAGAAAAATATGAGTTTTAAAAATATAATTGGTCAAAAAAAAATTATTCAAATATTAAAAAATGCAATATATTTTAACAAAGTTGCACATGCTTATATATTTGCTGGAAATAATGGAATAGGAAAGAAAAAAACTGCAATTGAATTTGCAAAAGCTTTAAATTGTGATGAATTTTTAGAAACAAAAGATAGCTGTGAAAATTGTAAAAATTGTAAAAAAATAACAAAAAATATACATCCTGATATAATTTTATTTAAAAGTGAAAATAAAAATATTTCAATAGACGAAATTCGAGATATTCAAAAAATTTTACAATACAAAAATTATGAATCAAAATATAGAGTTTTAATAATAGAAGATGCTGATAATTTGACTTCTCAAGCAGCAAATGCTTTTTTGAAAACATTAGAAGAACCACCTATAAACACAGTTATAATTCTAATTGTTGACAATCTTTCTAGCATGTTAAAAACAATCCTTTCTAGATGCCAAATTATAAAATTCAAAAATCTAACAATTGAAGAAAAAATTGAAATAATACAAAATAATTCTTCAGATTCTTTTTCAAAAAATTATGAAGAAATTAAAAATTCATTACTTATTTGCACAGAAAATATAAGCGATACAATAAATTTTATTGAAAGCAAAGATAATGAAAATTTAATAGAAAAATTTAATTTTATTAATGAATGTATTATAAAAAAAGATTTTTCATATAAAGTTCAAAAAGAATTAGAAAGTATATCAAAAGACAAAGAAATATTCTCAAAATTTTTAGATTTTATAATCAATAAAAATTCAGATGTCTTTTTACAAAAAACTGAATTTATAAATTTACTTCTAAAAGCAAAAAAATATTTCAATTATAATGTAAATCCTAGACTAATTTGGAATTGGATGTTTCTAGAAATTTTAAATTTAAAATAAAAAACCTTGTATAACAAGGGCAACAATTGTGATACTTATCCAACAGAAAAAACCTAAAAATAATGGTTTCCCTCCAGTTTTTACAAGTTTTATTATATTTGTATTCAATCCTATAGCCGTCATTGCCATAACTATCATAAATTTACTCAAATTTTTAAAAGGTATAAAAAAATCATTTGAAATTCCAAATCTTAAAGAAATCGTAGTTATAACAGAAGCTAAAATAAAAAATAAAATAAAAAAAGGAAAACCTTTTATTAAACTTGGATTACTTTGTTTTTTATTTTCTGCTTTCTTTGTTTGTAAAAATGCCAAAAACATAGTAATAGGAATTATTGCCAAAGTTCTAGTCAGTTTTACAGTAACTGCCTTATCAAGAGTTGATGTCCCTAAATTATATAAACTGTCCCATGTAGATGCAGCTGCAGTAACAGAAGATGTATCATTTACAGCAGTCCCTGCAAATATTCCAAAAGCTTCTCCATTATTTATTGGGAATCCTAAAAATATTCCTAAAAATGGGAATATTAATGCTGCAATGACATTAAAAAAAAATATAACAGACATAGATTGAGCTATCTCTGCGTCATCTGCATTAATTATAGGGGCTGTTGCTGCAATAGCAGATCCTCCACAGATGGAAGAGCCTACTCCCACGAGAATAAAACTATTTTTTGAAATTTTCATAACTTTATGCAATATATAAGCAACCAATAAAGATGTAGAAATTGTAGAAATAATAATTGGAAAAGATTGTTTACCAGTTTTTAAAACTACAGATAAGTTTAAACCAAAACCTAAAAATATAACAGCATATTGCAATATTTTTTTTGATGTAAATTTAATTCCAGATTGAAAATTAGAATGTTTAATAATCAAAAAATGTAAAAACATTCCTATAACAATTCCAATAACAGTAGCCCCTATTATTGGAAAAATATGCCCTAATTTAGTAGCTATAAAGGAGATTATAACACACAGTATGATACCTTTATAATCTTCTTTTATAAAATTTAAATCCATAAAAATATCCTTTTTTATAATTTTTTCATTATATAATATCTTAAGTTTAAAATCTTATAAATATTTTATTTATTAAATTTTTAGCTCAATCCTTGTTTTGTTGGATTATAATTGAATTTTTTTTATTTTTTTAAATTATCTCCTTATTTACCCAAAATGCTTTTCAAATCGCTACCTGTAGGATTCTGAAAAATCCTAAGCTCAAACTCTGGAATAACTGCCAAAATATGATCAAATATATCAGACTGTATATTTTCATAATTTTCCCAAAGAATATCTTTACTGAAAACATATATTTCTAAAGGCAAACCATTATCATTTGGCGACAATTGCCTTACCATCAAAGTCATATTTTTATTAATTTTTGGATGTTTTTTTAGATACTCATAAATATATGCTCTAAAAGTTCCAATATTTGTTAGTCTTCTGCCATTAACTACTTCATTTTCATTAATATTATATTTTTCATTATATTCTGCGACTTCTTTTTCTTTTGAGTTTACATATTCTGAAATAAATTGAATTTTACTAAATCTATCTAGTAATCTTTCATCGCAAAATTTAATGCTTGTCATATCAATATTAATAGCTCTTTTTATTCGTCTTCCACCAGATAACTGCATTCCTCGCCAATTTTTGAAAGAATCTGAAACCAAAGAATATGCAGGAATATTTGTTATAGTTTTATCCCAATTTTGAACCTTTACAGTATTCAAAGTAATATCTATAACCTCTCCGTCTGCATCAAATTTTGGCATTTCTATCCAATCTCCGATTCTTACCATATCATGAGAAGAAACTACAATACTCGCAACAAGCCCAAGCAATGAATCTTTAAACAAAAGCAAAATTATTGCTGTCAAGGCTCCTATTCCACTTAAAACTTTCCAAGGCGAAAAATTTTTAAAAACTATCCCTAAAATAAAAATAAATCCAATAATAAATAAAAATATTTGAATTAACTCTACATATCCTTTTATAGGTCTTTCTTTAGAAATCTCATAATGGCTATAAATTTCTACAATTGCATCAAAAATAGAATTTATAAGCAATAAACAGATTATGCTCAAATATACATAAACTGACTTTTCAACTATATGCTGGTATCCGTGAAATTCTGGCAAAAAAAATAAAAATACGAGTGCAGGAGCTATATGTGAAAATTTTGCAAAAACTTTTCTTTTATAAAAAATATCATCCCACTTGTTAGCACTTTTTTCTACAATTTTGTGAACTATCAAAAGTATAATTTTTTTAGTTATAAAATTAGCAATAATGCTCAAACTTAAAACAAACAAAATCAATATTAAATGCGACAAAACTACAGCAAAATCTCCTCCTATATGTTTTATGAAAAGCCACGAATTTATTATTTCTATCATATCCCCCCCCTAAAAAATAAACATAAATTCAATATTTAATATATCACTTATAAATTTATTTTTCAATTTTATAAATTTATAGTATCTCCATACTTCAAAAATATAGCACCTTTTGGAGAAAAATTCTTCTTATAATATTTTTCTTCAACATCTAAAAAATGCATAGGAATATTATATTTAGCCTTTATTGTATTTGCAACTTTTGTAGCTTCTATTGCATCCATATTATATTTTCCATCTATTGGAAACAATGCATATGTAATTTTCAAATTAGACAAATTTTTCATAGAATCTAAATAAGAAGTATCTCCAGAATGATAAATCTTTATTCCATCAAATTCTAATAAATAGCCTACACATTCTTTTATAGAATGATTTTTATTGGCAGCAGGTAATGATTTTATTAAAATAGCTCCTTCTTTAAAAATTTTATATTCCCCATCTACCAAAGCCTCTTTATGCGTAATAATTTTAGTAGATTCCTTTTTTGTTACCAATTCAATTTTATTGTGATCAAAATGATCATGTGTTACCAAAATTATATCAGCAGGTTCTGAATAATCTCCTTTATAATATGGATCAATATATATTACAATTCCAGTTTTAGTTTTTATTTTTACAGATGCATGTCCAATCAGTTTCAAAGTCCCATTTTTTTGTATTTCTTGTTTATTATTTTTATTTAAATCTGAAACATTTGAATAACAAAAAACAAAACTCATAAAAATTAAAATCAAAAAAAACAAAATAAATTTTTTCATAATTTTTTTCTCCTTGAAAATGTAAAATTTATAAAAATTAATATTTATTTTATAAAAATATATCTAAATATAAAATTTTTATTTCTCAATAATAAATTAAAACTAATCTTTGATTTTTTTTTACATTTTTGATATTCTTTAATCTAATTTTAGATCTTTTAAAATTTTTATTTATATTTTTTGGGGGTGATTGGTTTCGACAGGGGTAATTAAGGTAATGATGCAAGTCGAGTTTGGTTTAAGCTCGTAAAAAATAGACTGTTTAAATATAAACGACAAAAAAATAAATTTAATGCCTGTGGCTAGACCGGTTATGCCTGTTATGCCTATGGCGTTTGCTGCTTAATTTAGTGGCGCATTTTCTAACAATCCCGCCTTTGGGTTGCTAGAAAGTGTAAAATAATAAAGGCTCGGCTGTTTTTTTGATAATAGGAAAATGGCGACAAAATTATATTATATAGTTGCAAAACTTGTGAAAGTGAAGAGTTTTGCAATGAAAACAAATTCATTTTCTAAACTTGTAGAATTTATTACTAAGATGCTTTTGGACGCGGGTTCAATTCCCGCCACCTCCACCAAGAAAA
>CAYQVV010000045.1:7226-10242 GCA_964421155.1 uncultured Elusimicrobiaceae bacterium | reverse complement strand
AAAAGCAAAGACAAGAGGGGTTATAGTGAGGGTTTATCTTGATGATAGCATGAAGGGTGGAAAATATTCACAAGCTGAGTCATTAGAATATTCAAAAATACCAGTTAAATTTGATAATCACACAGGGTTAATGCACAATAAATTTGCAGTTATAGATAATGAGACAGTAATAACAGGGTCATATAATTGGACAAAAAGAGCAGAAGAAAAAAATGATGAAAATGTTGTAATAATTCACGAAAAAGAAATAGCACAGCTTTATAGTGATAAATTTGATCAATATTGGGCGAAATAATGCGATTAGAAAATATTAAAAAATTATTTTTATATATATTTTTTGCTTTATTTTGTTTTTATGCTCTTAATGCAGAGACTTATATTGATAATTTAGGGGTAGAATTTGAGAGTGGAACGGCAGAAAAAACAGATGAGCTATTGACGACAATAGATGATTATTATACTTACTACAAGAGCAATTTTTTGATGAAAATGAAAAGCGATGAAGAAATAGGGGAAGTTATACTCAAAACAGAGAACGGAATAAAAGATTATTCAAATGATAATTTAGACAATCATTTTCATTTTGTTAGTTTAGGTTGGCAGAAACCTTTGAGTGAAATATTTAGCTTTGATTTGGGATTAAAAAGCGGGATTCTTTTGGCAGATAAATTTGAGGATAATTCATATACATTAAGGAAAATAGAACCCAAAATAATAGCAAAAGTAGATAATTACGAGTTTTTTAGCTCAATAGTATATCAGCTTAAATGGTATAAAAGCGAAGATAAAATAAGGGATAATAGTCTTAATTTTGGAATCAAAAGACAATTCACAGATTGCAGTAATGCAATCTTGACATTTGGGATAAAAAAAATAGATCAGAATGTAGACGATATAGGAAGTAAAAAAAATAGCCAATATGCAAAGATTGGGTATTATTGGCAAAGGTAGAAAATTTATGGGAAATATTTGGTTATGTTATGGTGACGAAACTGGGAAAAGTGGAAATGAAGATATTTTTGTTGCAGGGTATATTGCTTTAAAAATAGAAAATTTTTTTTGGTTAGAAACAAATGAATCTATCCCGAATTTTCAAAAATGGGCAGAAATAAAAAATAACGAAAAAAGCATAGAAGAGTATTTGGATTTCTTTATTAAAAATAAAAAAATAATATTTTTTAAATTTTATCTTTTTCATAATGATTGTATTGGTAATTCTAGTAGAAAAGAAAAATATCAAATACATTTTAAAAATGAAAATAAATTTGAAATAAAAGATGTAAAAAATGACAAAATAATTGAAGAAAATATTTTAAACGAACAAATAGGAGACTTAAATATTTTATTTTCAGGACAAGCAAATAAAATATTAGGATTAAGTGTTTATAAAAGACAAGAACAAAGTAATTTGACAGATATAGAAGGAGCATATAATGTTTTGAGAAAACAATTTCATAACTTTTTGGGAAGTGAAAAAGAAAAAGGGTTTTTTATATATGATGAAGCAACAGATCTTAAAAGAAAAAACGATACAATTAACGAAGAGGTATCAAATATATTGTTAACTGCAAAAGCATTTAATGGCAATTGTAAATTGTCAAAAGCAGTAGATTTTATGGTAGGACTTTTAGGGGCTATGCTTAATGATGGAAAATTAGATGAGAAAATAATAAAGAAATTTAAAAGTTGTTTATCTTTTGAAAGATTCGAAACTTTATTTTTAATTTATCCTCATAATAAAAATTATAGTGAATATAAAAAAATAATTATAGATAAATTAAATAATTTGGATATAAAAGAGAGTATTTATCCAGGGGAAATTTAAAATGACTGAGTTTTTTACAAAATTAACAGGCAGAGAAAAAGAGATAATCGAGTATATAATTAATCAGATAAACGAAAGCGAAAAGCAAGAATTTATATATACAGTCAGACAGTTAACAGAGACTTTAAAGATTCATCATAAAACACTAAACAAAACAATCGAAAAAGCAAAGATAAGCTCATATTTTGAAATAGAAGATTTGGGACTAAGGAAAGGATATAAAATTAAATTCGCAGAGAAATATAAACAAGAAAAGGAAACAAGCAAAGAAATAAAAGAATGTCATAAAACGAAAGAAAATAGCGAAAATTTTAATCAAAATATAAAAAACGATATAAGTTATATTGAAATAGAAAAACAGCCTAAAATCGCACAAAATCAACAAATTCAAAATAATAAAAATGTAGAAAATATAGAAATAACAGAAAAAATAATAGGCAGAGAAAAAGAAGTAAAAATAATTTTAGCTGAAATAGGCAAAAGAAGAGATGTTTTATTATATGGCGAAGTAGGAACAGGGAAAACAGCTATTTTGAAATATATTTATGAATATTTGAAAATAGAAAAATTGGCAAAAATAGTTTATGCGGATTATGGAAAAACTTTTAAAAATTTTTTGATTAATTTAGCCTATCAGGTGCATGTAAATTTTCAAGATTTAGATATACACGAGATAAGAGATAAAGGCGAAGAAACAAAAAATAAAGAATGGAAAGAAATTAAGCGACAAATAACAAAAATGACGACTAGCGATTTAGCAGGACTAATTCAAAGATCAATAAAAGAAAAAGATTATATTATAATTTGTGATCAACTTGAAACATTAACCCCGACATCAAAAGCAATATTAGAAAGTATAAGAGAAATTGCTTGTTTGGTAGGGGGAACAAATATAATCAAAAATAATAATCATTTGAAAAAATTGTATTGGAGATTTAGACAGATAGAAATAAATAACTTGGGAAATGAAGAAACAAAAAAACTGATAGAGTATCATATAACACATAAAAATATTCATATATATAATAAAAAATCATTTATACAAAAAATATTATCCGTTTCTAAAGGGAATCCAGCATCAATTTATGATTTGATATATCATGCAGAAAAAGAGGAATATATAGATAGAAAACATATACAAGAAATGGGACACGAGGCAGGAAGACGAGAGCTAGATTTAACAGGATTTGT
>CAYQVV010000045.1:1999-7126 GCA_964421155.1 uncultured Elusimicrobiaceae bacterium | reverse complement strand
TTTATAAAATTTTTGTTATATAAGACTGGGAAATAAAATATAAATTGTATTTTCTGTAATTACGATTTTAAGTAAATACAGAAATAAGGAGGAATATTTTGACAGCAACGACACATATAATATTTGCGACAGCTAGTTATATGACAGTTTATGCAATCTTAGGCAAAAATAGTTCTTTTTTAAATATTAATATTGAAAATTTTTTTGCAGTCAGGAATATAATTATATTAGTTATAAGCTGTCTAATTCCTGATATAGATACCCCAAAATCTAAGCTCGGGAAACTTTTTTATTTTATATCGCATAAAATAGAGACAAATTGGGGTCATAGAAAAATTACTCATTCTTTTATTTTTTTTATAGTTTTATTAATAATTTTTTATTTAATTCTGTTTTATATCCCACAACTAAAGCAATATATATTTTTTATAATTCCTTTTTCTATAGGTTTTTTAAGTCATATATTTTTAGATACCATTAATAAGCAAGGAGTATGTTTATTTTTTCCAAGCGAAGTTTGGTGTATTCTTCCGAAAAATCAAAATTATAGAATACAAGTAGGATCTAATGCGGAATGGGTTTTTTTATCCATTTTGATCATGTTGACTATAGCAATATATCCAGTTTCAAAAATAGGACTTATAAAAAGTCTTCATTATATTATGGCTGACATTCAATCAGCAGTCACGGATTTTCAAGATTATTCTCTCACAAATGAAGTTTTTGTAGACATACAAGGAGCAGATAATCTGACAAATAAAAAAGTAGAGGGAATATATAAAGTAGTAGGGACACAAGGAAAAAATATTTTGATACTGGAGGACAAAAACAAGAAACTAAAAAGTATAGGAGAGTATGAAGATAATAATTTAAGGCCAATAAAAGTTAGAGTTTCAAAAGGCGAAAATATAACCTATTTAATCCAAAAAGTAGAACTGAAATATTGCCAACTAAACAAACTTAAAGAATTTTTGAATAATGACTATGAACAGCGAATATTTGGAAGTATTGAGCCGTTGAATAAAATAAACTTGTTTATCAATCCTGAATATTACAGCCCGATAAAAATACAAAATGGTAATTTAGTTTTGAATTTTGCAAGGTATGAAAATATAAGAGAATTAGAACTTGGGAATATTTATATAACAAAAGCCGAGCTGATAATTAAAACAATTTTGAAAAATAACGAGGAATACAGACAAACAAAACAAGTGATAGAACAAAAACAAGAAGAAAATTTTAGCAATAAATTTGAAGTAATTTTGACAGTAGAGGATAAAAGTGAAATTTTGGTAAAAAAAGGCGAGAGAATAAGGAAAGGACAGATACTAGCAGATATAAAACGACAAGAAACGAACATAAAAATAAAAGAGACGGAGTTATATAATTTTGAGAGAATAAAAGAAAATTTAGAGGATAAAGTTGATATAGAAGCAAAGAGATTGAATATAAAAAATTTAGAATATGAGATAAAAACAATAAAAGACGACTGGAAAATGGAACAAATAAAAAATCAAAAAGAAGTAGAAAAAAAAGAAAACGAACTGAAATTATTGGAGTCAGAAAAAGAACAACAAAAAAAGAAATTTCAAAAACTAGAAGAGATGAAAACCGAAAACGATATAAACAACATAACAAAAGAAATAAAAAATTTAAAAGAAAATTTGAATAAAATCCCAGAGAATACAAAGACGAGATATTATAAAATAAATGACGAAATAAATTTTATAAATAATGAGATAAGCTATTTAGAAAAGAAAAGGCTGGAAGATATAGAAAAAACAGAGAAGAATATAATAAAAATCAAGCTGGAAATAGAGGACTTGAAAAACAAAAAGGCAATAAAAAGCCCAGTCGATGGAGTAGTAGCAGAGATAGACTATACAATGTCAATAGAGTATTTGACAAGGGCAAATATTACGATTTTGGAGAGGAAGTGTTAGTTTTTAAAATATCTTCAGTTTTTTTTTGATATATATAATATATTTGATATTCTGGATTGAGAGAAATAGCTTTATCAAAATCTTTTTTAGCTTCATTAAAATTTTCATTTTCAAAATATAAAACACCTCTATTAAAATATCCTATATCTCCTTTTGGATTTAAGTGGAGTGCTATATTATAATCTGCTAAAGCTTCATTTATTAAATTTAAATTTTTTTCGGCATTTGCTTTCATAAAATAACTGTCTGAATGTTTTTGATTTAGTTTAATAGATATATTATAATTTTCAATAGCTTTATCAAAATCTTCTTCTTCATATTTTTTATTTCCTAAGTCAAAATAATATTTATAAGAATTTTTGCTGTATATAGACCCTAAAAATAAAATGGAAATAACTAAAATTATAATGTATTTTTTCATATTTTTTCTCCTCAAACTACAAACTCAATTTTTTAATATCTGTAGAAAAAATTTTTTTAAAATTATTTTTTAGATATATTATCAAAGTAATCTATATATGAATTTTGAATAAATTTTTTTATTTTTTCTTTATTTGCAGCATTTCTTTTAATTGCTTTTGGATTTTTTCCTGAATATCCTATATTAAATACACTTATTTTTTCTACAATTTTTTGATCATTAAAAATTAACTTATAATAAGAATCTGCATTTTTATTATAAGTTAAAAATGGAATTCCAACTGTAAGTTGTTGTCTCCAATATACCCAAGTCTCTTTTCCGTTAATGATTTTTTTATATTCAGGATCTCCTATGTTTAAAAGAACATCCTTGTCTGTAGTTTTATTATTTTTAAATGACATTATAGTATTATAAAATTTAGAAGTATCATGTGGATGAGGGGAAATACAACTAGTTAACCCGAATAATATTAAAATTATATATATATTATATTTTTTTATAACTTTGTTCATCCTCTAATTCCCTACAACCTTTCAATTGCACTGACTAGACTTTCTTTGTTGGTGTGGACATAAATTTGGGTAGTATTCAAATTACTATGCCCTAAAAGATTTTGAATTTCTATTAGATTTGCCCCTTTTTGTAATAATTCAGTCCCAAAAGTATGCCTTAGTTTATGAGGAGTAATATTTTTTGTAATCCCTGCTTCTTTTGCAAGACTATTAATAATTTTTTGAATAATTCGGATAGACAATCTATTTCCTTTTGAGTTTACAAAAATAGCATTAGATAAAGTAGATGGTCTATTTTTTAGCCAAATATCAAGGATATTTTTGGCTTCTTGATGAAGAGGAATAAATCTTTCTTTATTACCTTTTCCTATCACTTTAATAGAAGTTTTAAGCCCGTCTATAATAAAACTATCTTTATTAAGTCCTACTAGCTCGTGAACTCTCAAACCTGTATAATACAAAAAAACTAAAATCGCAAAATTTCGTTTACCTCTAACTGAAAATGTTTTTTGTCTAGCAGTTTCAAATAAAAGATGTCGTTCTTGATCTGTCAAATAAATAGCTTGTCTTCTAGCAATTTTTGGGGCTTCAATTTCATCTAAAGGATTGATAGAAATTTTTTTATTTTTGATACAAAATTTATAAAAAGATCTTAAGCAAGCCTGCTTTCGCATTAAAGTTTTTGAGTTATAATTTCTGTCTCTTTTAAGATGAGCTAGGAAGCTACGAACATCTGCGGTTGTAGTCAAAAGCAAATCAATATTTATAAATTTTTGAAATAAAATTAAATCATAAGTATATTGTTTTATTGTGTTTTTAGAGTAATTTTTTTCAACTTCTAAATAGTCTAAAAATTCTTTTAACAATTTTTTACTCCTTAAGTTTATTTGAAAGTAATATGTAATTCTTTGCCTAATCCTTTAGCAATTTTTTTCAAAAAACTTAAGCTAGGATTATGGTTTCCATTTTCTAAACGGCTAATATGAGATTGTTTAATACCAGTTCTTTTAGAAAGCTCTTCTTGGGTTAATTTTTGCTTTTTTCTAGCTTTTATCAATGCTAATATAATCTCATAATCAGGTCGTAAATTCTCATACGCTTCTTTAAATTCTGGATTTTTTAATTTATCTTTTTTCCATTCTTGAAATGTAGTCATTTTTTGTGCCTCTCTTCATAATCTTTTTTATAATCTATTGCTTTTTTTAATTCCTCTTGAGGGATTTTTTGAGTTTTTTTGACAAATCCATTTGTCAAAATTATATTATCCCCGTCAAAGAAAAAATAAAAAATTCTTGAAATATCACTGGCAAATTTAATTCTTAATTCCCAAATCCCATTTTTTAAATATTTACAATATGGCATTGTTAAATTTTTACCATTTTCTTCCAATAAATCTATTTCCCAAGCTGCTTTTGTTTGCATATCTATTGAAAGAGTATCTAAAAAATCCTTTACAGGTTCTTTTCCGTTTTCTTTCTCATAAAATTTAATTTTATACATAAACAAAATCTCCTTAAAATTAATATACCAAAATTGGTATAATTTGTCAACTACAAAATATATAAAATTTTGTCGGATGAATTGCAAAAATCCACCCGACAAAGATAAAAATTTTAATTAATTTTTTTTATAGATTTTGTTTCTACTTCTACAACTCCAAATTTTTTTTTCATCTGTTCAATTTTTAAATTAGTTTTTCTAAATTTATTTTTTTCTTCATTATTATAAATCCAAGCCTTATGCTTTGTTGAAAACCAAAAACCTAAATTTTTTAAAATTTCTTTTGAATAAAAAGCATTAAAAACATAAATCCACGACCCGATAATTTCTATTTTAATATTTTCAATATAAATAATTTTATCTAAAATTAAGTTATATTCTGTAAAATCAAAATTAGAATTTGAAGTATTATTTTTTAAAAAATTTTTACAAAAATTTTCAAATTCTAAATTTATTTCTAACATTTTTTTATTATCTCCGTTATAAATATCAGGATGATATTTTTTCGCTAGATTTCTATATAAATTTTTTGCCTCATCTATATTTTTACAGTCAATAAAATATTTCATAAAATCCCCCTAATATAAAATAAAAACTAACTAATGAACTGAAATAAAAAGCCGTCAACCCCGCCAACCGAGACAGGAGACCACGAGCCGAACAAATCCCACGAAGGAAGAGAAGAAACAGGCAACCCAAAAACAACAACAGGGACACGAAGCCCAACAGCAAAAGCACAAGAAGCCCAAGA
>CAYQVV010000045.1:0-1899 GCA_964421155.1 uncultured Elusimicrobiaceae bacterium | reverse complement strand
GGCGAAAAAAATTTATGTCAAGAACCGAAGGCTTGAAAAATGAAGGATAAATAGTGAGTTGGAGATTTTTTATAATTAAATTTTTAACCTTGAAAAAAATCTCCCTCTACGGTTTATGTTCATTTTTTTCTTGATATAAACTTTTTTTCGCCCTACAATATTTCCTTGGTGTGAAAAATTAGTTTACCGATTAAATTTTTGAATTTTTTTGATTTGATTTTAAAAAAGTTTTTGAAGATAAAAGGAAAATACAATGAAAAAATTATTATTAATTATTTTAATTCTTAGCTCTATTATAAGTTATTGTTTTGCAACATCTGAAAGCACCGAAAATCAACATAATTCAATGGTTGCTATAGGATATGATACAATTTTAGGATTGACTGGAGATTTCGGGTATGTTCATAATCACGATTGGTTTCCAAATTCTATATATGGCTGTGTAGGAGAAAAAGGCAATAGGATTTTGCTTGGACTTGGAGGGTTTTATTTCAATTTTGACGATTTAATTACTGGATTAATTTTTGGAACTGGAATTACTTGGCAAGAACAAAAATCTTTTGCTACATTTGAGTGGGGATTCTTTAGTAATAACCTTAAAAAATATTATCTAAATCACGGAGTAAAAATGAACTTTATGGTAAATGATGAAAAATTTTATGTTGGAATAGGGGTTTTATTAAATTTTACATTCATTACAAATGATTTAGATAAAGTTCTTAACTATTCAAACAAAAAAAACCTTGATAAAAATTAAATTTTTTGATTTTTAGAAAGGTTTTAGAAATAAAAAAAAGCCATTAGTCTTTAAATAAATTTAAAGATTAACGGCTTTTTTTGCCACAAGGCAAGCTTATCATCTTATTTTTATTATACAACAAATGATATTGATAAACAAAATTTAAATTTTTTATTATTTTTTTCTTTAGGGAACCAGTGGCATAGATTTTTTTGTAGAGAATAAAAGGACAAAGCTTTGTATAGTCTTGACACATACTGCAGATATGCTACGATGAAAAGAAGGTGGAGGATAAAAAGAGAATGGAGGATGCGGGAATCGAACCCGAAAGAGCAAGATGAGAAGCCTGCCCGTAGCACCCAGCTACACATCCCCCAAAAACACAGTTTAAAAAGCATATATGCAGTATGTGTCAAGACCGTAGTCCATCCATAACTCTTTTAAAAATCTATGCCCTGCTGTGGGTGGGTGGGAATAAATTCTTGATAGGAGCGCGAGAATAAAAAAATAGTCTTTGCGAGTTATGAAACCTACCGAAAAAAATAAGCCTCACAAAAAAAACGCGGAACAATTTTTAATTTGATTTGATTTTGATTGGGTAAACCATTAGAAAATTTTTGATTAAAACGAAATAAAATAAAAAAAACCGTCAACTTTCATTTCTGAAAATCAACGGTTTTATTATGTATGACTAGATGTCACAAACAGACTTCTCATCTTAATTTAGATAATACTATAAAAAAAGAATTAATGTCAAGTAAAATCATCTAAAATTTATATTTCTTTTCTTTTAAAAAAATTGGCAAAAAAATTTAACATAACCTGTATTATGGGAGCGTATGAATTGGGAAAAAGCCGACAAAGTCGGTTTTTCACCGTCCTATTACGTCCTATAATACCGGTTATGTCTAATCCGTAAGGGCTCGTCTTGAGATTTTATAAAAGATAAACAAAAAAGGGGTTGGCGAGAGCGGGAGCCGACCCCGTAAAATATAAAAAATAGGAACACTGAAAATAAAAACAAAAAAAGACAAATTTCACAACCCGACGAGGTTTTTTTGCCAATTTTTTTCTTAAAATTAAATTTTTTATTTATTAGATTAAAATAAAGTTAATTATGCGATGTTATATTTTTTGTAATCTCTAATATGTCTTTCAAA
>CAYQVV010000044.1:4326-10536 GCA_964421155.1 uncultured Elusimicrobiaceae bacterium | reverse complement strand
CCAAAAGACATTTACTGGTGTGATGGTAGCTTAGAAGAATCTACTAGACTTTTAGAAGAATTAGTAGAAGCAGGACTAGCTACAAAATTGAATCAAGAAAAAAGACCTGGATGTTATTTATTTAGATCAGACCCTAGCGATGTTGCGAGAGTAGAAGACAGAACATATATAGCTTCAAAAACGAAAGATGCAGCTGGAATCACAAATAACTGGATAGCTCCAGATGAAATTAAAGCAACCATGTTAAAGCTTTATGATGGTTGTATGTCAGGAAGAACAATGTATGTTATTCCTTTCTCTATGGGACCTATTGGTTCTCCAATATCTAAAATTGGAATAGAAGTAACAGATTCAGCATATGTTGTTGCAAATATGAGAATTATGACAAGAATGGGAAAAAAAGTGTTGGATCAATTAGGTGAAAATGGAGAATTTACTCCATGCTTGCATTCAGTTGGTGCTCCTTTAAAAGATGGAGAAAAAGATATAAAATGGCCTTGTGCTCCGATTGAACAAAAATATATAGTTCATTTCCCAGAAGAAAGAATGATTTGGTCGTATGGATCAGGATATGGCGGAAATGCATTATTAGGGAAAAAATGTTTTGCATTAAGAATTGCTTCAGTTCAAGCTAGAGATGAAGGTTGGATGGCAGAGCATATGTTGATATTGTCTTTGACAAGCCCTGAAAATAAAACATATTATGTTGCAGCAGCATTTCCAAGTGCTTGTGGAAAAACAAACCTTGCAATGATGAAACCAAGCATTCCTGGATGGAAAGTAAAATGTTTAGGGGATGATATTGCTTGGATGAGAATTGGAGAAGACGGAAGACTTTATGCAGTTAATCCAGAAGCAGGATTTTTTGGAGTGGCACCTGGAACTTCAAAAGTTTCAAACCCAAATGCTATGGAAACAGTTGAAAAGAATACAATTTTCACAAATGTTGTTTTAACAGATGATGGAGATGTTTGGTGGGAAGATATGGGAGTTGATGCTCCAGCTCATGGAATTGACTGGAAAGGAAATGATTGGACACCTGCTTCAGGAGAAAAAGGAGCACATGCAAATGCTAGATTTACAGCTCCTGCAGAACAATGTCCAGTTATAGATGAAAATTGGGAAAATCCAAAAGGAGTTCCTATATCAGCTATATTATTTGGAGGAAGAAGACCTAATACTATTCCATTAGTTAATGAAGCATTAAGTTGGGCACATGGAGTATTTATGGGATCATCAACAGGATCTGAAACAACAGCTGCAAATATTGGAGCAGTTGGTGTAGTTAGAAGAGATCCTTTTGCAATGTTACCATTCTGTGGATATAATATGGCTGATTATTTTGCACACTGGCTAAAAATGGGAGAAAAATTAGGAGATAAAGCTCCAAAGATTTTCTTTGTTAACTGGTTCAGAAAAAATGAAGCTGGTAAATTTATGTGGCCTGGATATGGAGATAACAGCAGAGTTTTAAAATATATAACAGAAAGAATTTCAGGAAAAGAAGATTGTAAAAAAACTGCAATCGGAGTTCTTCCAACAGAAACTTCTTTGGATTTAGAAGGGTTGAATATTTGTTCAGATACAATCAAAAGTTTAACTTCTGTTGATAAAGATGGTTGGAAAAAAGAAGTTGAATCTATTGAAGAATTTTATGCAAAATTTGGAGACAGATTGCCAGTAGCTTTAAAAGCAGAATTAGAAGGATTAAAAAAAAGATTGTCAGAATCTAATGGATGTTGTTGTGGGTGTAAATAATTAACTTTCATGTAATATTTAATATAGAGTCGCATTTTTGCGACTCTATGTATTTTTAATAATTGTAGAGATAAAATTTAATATTTTGTTTCTACAATTTTTTATTTTATGGATACTTTCTTTTTTTTATTTAGATATAAAAAAATAATACTTAATTAAAGTAAATTTTAAATATATTTTTTGGAGAAAACAATGAATATTTGGCATGAAATAGAAGAAGGGCGAATTAAAAAAGATAATTTTATGGCAGTCATAGAAATTTCTAAAAGTAGTAAGTGCAAGTATGAGTTAGACAAAGAAACAGGACTTTTGAGATTAGATAGAATTCTTTATACTTCTGTTCAATATCCAGCTAATTATGGTTTTATTCCTTTGACATATGCAGAAGATAACGATCCTTTAGATGTTTTGGTTTTATGTTCACAAAAAATACTTCCTATGACATTGGTTCATTGTTATCCAATAGGAGTTATAGATATAAAGGATAATAATGAAAATGATAAAAAAATAATAGCGATTCCTTTTCAAGAGCCGGCATTGAATCAATATCAAGATATTATGGAACTTCCTATTCATACTTTTGAAGAAATAAGGCATTTTTTTGAGGTTTATAAAAATTTAGAAGACAAAAAAGTTGTTGTAGAAAATGTTTTTGGAAGAAAGCAAGCGGAAAAAATAATAGAAGAAAGTATGCAAATGTATAAAGAAAAATTTTTGAAAAATTGTTGAAATTTTTTAAGTTAATAAGTTGATAAAAAAGTTGAATTTTTTTATAATTAAAAGTTAAAATAAACTTATAAATTAAGGATTTTTTATGCTGAAAGTTTTTAATACACTAACAAAAAAAGAAGAAGAATTTAAAACCATAGATCCTAACTCTGTAAGAATGTATGTTTGTGGAATCACTCCTTATAACAGTTGCCATATAGGACATGCAAGATGTTATGTTGTTTTTGATGTTATTAGAAGATATTTGGAATTTTTAGGATACAAAATCAATTATGTACAAAACTTTACGGATATAGATGATAAGATTATAAAAAAGAGTTTAGATGAAAATGTTGAATTTAAACAAATATCTGAGAAATATATTGCTGAATTTTTTGATGTAATGGATGAATTAAATATAAAAAGAGCTACAAAAAATCCAAAAGTCAGTGAGAATATGGATAAAATTATTTCATTTATAGAATCTTTAATAAAGAAAGATTTTGCTTATGAAATGAATGGGGATGTTTATTTTAAAGTTAAAAATTTTAAAGAATATGGGAAATTATCTGGTCGGGATATAAATGATTTAAAGGTTGGAGCTAGAGTTGATGTAAATGAACAAAAACTAGATCCTTTGGACTTTGCATTATGGAAAAAAGCGAAAGCTGGAGAGCCGAGCTGGGATTCTCCTTGGGGAAAAGGCAGGCCGGGTTGGCATATAGAATGTTCAGTTTTAGCATTAGATAATTTAGGAGAAAGTATAGATATTCACGGTGGAGGAGCAGATTTGGTTTTCCCTCATCACGAAAATGAAATTGCTCAATCAGAAAGTATGACTGGTAAGCCATTTTCTAATTTTTGGATTCATAACGGATTTGTTATGATAAATAAAGAAAAAATGAGTAAATCTTTGGGTAATTTTTTTACCTTAAAAGATGTTTTAGAAAAATATAACCCAATGGTTTTGAGGCTTTTTTTATTGACAAATCATTATAGAAAACCTTTAGATTTTTCGGATGATAAATTGGTGGAAAATACAAAAAGATTTGATAAATTTTTGAATTTTTATAAGTTGATAGAAAAATTAAAACAAAATAATAAAGAAAATTTTGATTTAGTTATTAAGCAAAAAGATAATTTTAAATTTGAAGATATTGAAGAAATAAAACAAAATTTTTTGAATGCTATGAATAATGATTTTAATACTGCCATGGCTTTGGCAGAATTGCATAAATTGATTGATTTAGGAAATAATTTTTCAGATAAAGATGTAGTAAAAACTTTTAGTGCTTTTGTTAATTTTGAAGAATTAATAAATATTTTGGGATTAGATTTTAAAGATTCATTAGAACTTGAAAGGGAAAATATTGATAACTTGTCTGATGAAATATTAAAGTTAATAGAGCTAAGAAAAAAAGCAAGGGAAGATAAAAATTGGGCTGAATCTGATAGAATTAGAGATTTGCTGAAAGAGAAAAATATTGAAATAAAAGATACAAAAAATGGAACAGAATGGACCATAAAAAAGTAATTTTTTAGAAAAAATTTTTGTGTAGAACGAAATAGAAGTTGATATAAAAAAGGAAGTTTTTATATGAAAAAAGATGATTTAGTAGCAGTTTTGGATATAGGATCAGAAAAATTTGTATGTTCTGCAGGAATAAAAAAAGATGACAAAGTTACAGTTTTAGCTGTTTCTGAATGTTATTCAAAAGGTTTAGAAAAAGGGAGCATTGTCAGTATAGAAAAAGCTGCAGAATCAATAGTTAAAATCGTAGAAGAAGTAGAATCTGTTATAAATAAAAGAATAGAAAGTCTTTTTATTGGAATAAAAGGAGAGCATGTACATACAGATAAAGCAAAAGGAATTATAAATATTACGAGAACAAACAAAGAAATAACAGAAGATGACAAAAAATTAGTTTTAGAAAATATTAGAGAACAAGTAAAAATAGATAAAGATAGAGCAATTTTAGAAATAGTGCCTATAGTTTATACTGTTGATAGTCAAAAAGGAATAATAGATCCTAAAGGAATGGATGCGAATCATTTAGAATTGGATGCATATATTATTACAGCATCTACAGTTGTTTTGAATAATATTTATAAATGCTTGAATAATACAGGATTTAAAGTAAGCGGTATTTGTTATAATCAAATAGCTTTAGTAGATAATTGTATATTGACAGAAGAAAAAGAAATTGGTGTGATTTTGATTGATATGGGAAGCAAACTGACGGATATATCTGTTTACAAAAATAACAGATTGTTTTTTTCTAAGGAATTAATGATAGGTGGAGATTTGTTAGTAAATGATGTTGCTTTTGGTTTACAGACATCTTTGGCAAGAGCTAGAGAGTTAATAATAAATTATGGATCGGCTGTTTCTAAAAAGATTTTAGAAGATAAAGAAATAAAATTTTTTGCAGTAGATGGGATTACAGAAAAAACTGTAAAACAATCACAATTAGCAGATATTATAAATGCTAGATTAGAAGAAATGTTTAAAGCTGTTAAAAATATTTTATTGGAAAATGGGATTAAATCACATATTCCTTCTGGGGTTGTTTTAACAGGAGGAACTGCAAAACTGAAATATATTCAAGATGTTACAAAAGAAATTTTAAATATGCCTGTTAGATTAGGCCCTAGTCAAGATATTGTTGGAGATGATAAGTTTATTTCTGATACAAGTTTTACAAGTGTTATTGGATTAATAAGATATTTTTTTAAAAATAGAGAAATGATTTTTTTTAAGAGAAAAACTAATAACTCATTGTTCCCAAAATTAAAAAAAGCTTTAGAAGGAATTTTTTAAAATGAACAATCAATTTTTTACAGATGATTTTAAACAATATCCAGCAATAATTAAAATCATAGGTGTTGGTGGAGCTGGAGGGAATGCTGTTAATAGAATGGTTGATTTTAATTTACAGGGAGTAGAGTTTGTTGCAGCTAATACAGATGCTCAAGCTCTTAGAAGTTCTAAAGCAGGATTGAAAATTCAAATTGGATCAAAAATAACAAAGGGATTAGGTGTTGGAGGGAATCCTGAAATAGGGACAAAAGCTGCTGAAGAAGATGTTGAAAGAATAAAAGAAATTTTGCTTGGAACAGATATGGTTTTTATTACTGCGGGAATGGGTGGTGGAACAGGAACAGGAGCAGCTCCTATTTTTGCGAGAGTTGCAAAAGATTTGGGAATTTTAACAGTTGGAGTTGTAACAAAACCTTTTGTTTTTGAAGGGAAAGTAAGAGGCAGGAATGCTGATGGTGGAATAAAAAATTTAAGGGAATTTGTGGATACTTTGATTGTGATTCCTAACCAAAAATTATTTGATGTCATAGATGAAAGTACAACTATTATGTCTGCTTGGGAAAGAATAGATGATGTTTTAAGGCAATCTATTCAGAGTATTTCTGATGTTATTACAAGTACAGGACTTGTTAATGTAGATTTTAATGATGTAAAAACTATAATGCTTAATGCTGGAGATGCTTTGATGGGTATGGGAGAAGCTAGTGGCGAAGCGAGAGCATTAAAAGCTACAGAAATGGCTATGAATTCTCCTCTTTTGGAAGATATGTCTATAAATGGTGCTAGAGGAGTTCTTGTTAATATTACTGGTGGAAAAGATATGACTATGCACGAAATAAATGATGCAATGACTCTTATTTCTAATTCTGTTTCAAGTGAAGCAAATGTATTTTTTGGGCAAGTTATTGACGAGTCTTTAGAAA
>CAYQVV010000044.1:0-4226 GCA_964421155.1 uncultured Elusimicrobiaceae bacterium | reverse complement strand
AAAAATTTATATAAACAATTTCTTTATTTTTTATCTAAGTTCAAGATAATTTCAAAAATTAGTAGTTAATTATTTAAAATATAAAAATATAATTTAAAATTAGATTTGGTTTACAAAATAAAAGAGCAAAAAATAGGAGTAATAAAATGACAAAGAATCCAGTAGCATTAATAATTTTAGACGGTTTTGGTATAAGTGATACAGTAGTTGGTAATGCGATAAAGGCAGCAAAAACTCCAAATATGGATAAATATTTTTCAAATTTTCCTAACACAACTTTGGATGCGAGTGGAATGAGTGTTGGATTGCCAGACGGACAAATGGGAAATTCAGAAGTAGGGCATACAAATATTGGAGCTGGAAGGGTTGTTTATCAGGAATTGACAAGAATTACAAAATCAATAAAAGATGGAGATTTTTTTAAAAATTCGGTACTTTTGAAGGCAGTAGAAAATTGTAAAAAAAATGATTCTGCATTGCATTTTTTAGGGCTCGTTTCTGATGGAGGAGTTCATAGTCATATAGAACATTTATTTGGGCTTTTGGAATTAGCTAAAAAAAATAATATCCAGAAAGTTTTTGTTCATGCTGTAATGGATGGAAGAGATGTTTCTCCGACTTCAGGAGTTGAATTTATAAAACAACTGCAAAATAAAATGAAAGAAATCGGAGTTGGAAAAATTGCTACAGTTTCAGGTAGATATTATGCAATGGATAGAGACAATAATTACAACAGAGTTGTAAAAGCATATAATGCGATGGTAAAAAATGAAGGACATTTTGTTAGTGATATAGTTTCAGAAATAGAAAAATCATATCAGACAAAAGATGAAAATGGAGCATTAATTACAGATGAATTTATTAGACCAATGGTTGTTTGTGAAGATGGAAAAGCTGTTGCTAATATTACTGAAAATGATTCTGTTATTTGTTTTAATTTTAGACCTGACAGAGCTAGAGAAATTACTAGAACTTTTGTTGATCCAAATTTTAAAGAATTTGATAGAAGTTTTATAAATCTTTTTTATGTTTGTATTACTCAATATGACGCGTCTATGCCGAATGTTTCTGTTGCATTTACTCCTCAGACATTGACAAATACTTTTGGAGAATATATTTCCAAAAAAGGTTTGAAGCAATTAAGAATTGCGGAGACTGAAAAATATGCACATGTGACTTTCTTTTTTAATGGTGGAGTAGAGGCGGTTTATGAAGGCGAAGATAGAAAATTGATTCCATCACCAAAAGTTGCTACATATGATATGCAGCCAGAAATGAGTGCATACAAAGTTGCTGATGCATGTGTTGAACTTATTAATGAGGATAAATATGATTGTATAATTTTGAATTTTGCAAATTGTGATATGGTTGGACATACAGGTGTTTTTGATGCGGCAGTAAAAGCTGTAGAGGCAGTTGACGAATGTGTTGGAAAAGTTGTTGATGCTTTAAATGTAAAAAATGGAAAAATTTTGATAACAGCAGATCACGGGAATGCAGATTGTATGATAGATCCAAATAATGGAGATGTTTTTACAGCTCACACAACAAACCCAGTTCCTCTAATTATCATGGGTGCTGGAGATATAAAATTAAAGCACGGCAAGCTTTGTGATTTGACTCCTACAATGCTAGATTTAATGAAATTAGAAAAACCAGCAGAAATGACAGGCGAGAGTTTGATTTTAAAGTAATTTATTTTGTTTGTAGAGACGTTGCATTGCAACGTCTCTACGAAAGATAAAGATATGGCCGAATATAAATATAACAACAAATATAGAATTGATAGTATTCGTTTGAAGAATTATGATTATTCGCAGGAAGGATATTATTTTGTGACGATTTGTACAAAAGATAAACAGAAATATTTTGGCAACATTGAAAATGAAAAAATGATTTTGAATAAAATTGGGGAAGTTGCGAAAAAATTTTGGCTTGAAATCCCAGAACATTTTTTATTTGTTAAATTAGACGAATTTGTTATTATGCCGAATCATATACATGGAATAATTGTAATAGATAATAATGATAAATTAAAAAATATTAAAATTGATAATGTAGAGACGTTGCATTGCAACGTCTCTACAAAAGAAAATTTTTATTCAAAAATATCACCAAAGAAATATGAATTGGCAACGATAATACGTTCTTATAAATCGATTTGTACAAAACAAATCAACAAATTACAAAAAGAAATATTCTTTCAATGGCAACCTCGTTTTTATGAACGAATTATACGGAATGAAAAAGAATTAAATAATATTCGGCAATATATTTTTGATAATTTATTAAAATGGCAATACGACGAAAATTATTTTTAATATTGTAGTAGAGACGTTGCAATGCAACGTCTCTACAGTATATGAATTTAAAAAAACTAAAGAAATGACAGGCGAGAGTTTGATAATAATTTAAATTATAGGATAAAATAGTGATTATAAAGACAAAACTATTTATAATTTTTTCAATATTTATTTTTTTAATATTGAGTGTTATGAGTATTTTTACATATAAAGGTTATACAAAATTTTTATTAACAGAAACTAAATCAAACTTAGAAAGTATAGCTTCTATAATATCTATAAATGTAGATGGGGATCTTCATCAAAAAATAGTATCTGAAGGTAGTAAAAAAAATATATTTTATAAAGATTTACAGTATAAATTTCAATCTATCATAAAAAATAATCCTAAAATAAAATATATATATACTATTATAAAAACAAATAATAATAAAGTTTTATTTGTTATAGATAGTGATCCAGATGGAGATATAGATATAAATAATGATGGAATAATATCTGAACAAGAATTAGATGTGAAAATAGGAGAAGAATACGAAGTAGATAAAAATATAAAAAGATTAATTTTAAATAGTTTTTTTAATCCAACAGTTACAGATTCTCCATATACAGATAAATGGGGGACTTTTTTAAGTGGATTTGCCCCTTTCTATAATAGAAAAGATGAAGTCAAAGGAGTTGTTGGAGTAGATATAGATATTTCAACAATCCAAACTATAAAAAAACAAATATTAAAACAAATTTTATTTATATTTTTAATTTTGATTTTAATAAATTTTTTTATAGTAAAAATATCAATAAGCCCTATTTTAAAATTCATAAAAATAGTGTCTAATTTAGAAGATATAGATAATATTTTAGATAATGAACATCCTAAAGAATATAAAATGGTTTTGGAAAATATAAAAAAAATTATAAAAAATAATAAATTACACAAAGATAGATTAAAAATAGTAGATAAATTATCTAATTTAGTAAATAATCATGCAATAAATTCAGATACTTGTTTGCAAATATCTTTAGAAATTTTTTTAGAAATAACAAATGCCAATAAAGGAATAATTTTTATATACAACAATGATAATCAGAAATTAGAAATGGGTGCTAGAAAAAATTTAGATATTTTAGAAGACAAAAATATATTACAAGAAATTTTTAATTTGCCATATTTAATTTTGAAAGAAAATAGTATTTGTAATTTATATAAAAATCAGGTTATAACAAACGAAAATGTAAATGTTGATGAAAATCTGCAATTTATAAATCAGATCATGAATAAAACAGATTGTAATATATGTTTTCCTTTAATTATAAATGATTTATTTTTTGGCTTTATATTTGTAGATAAAATTAATGAAGATAGAACAGCTTTTGATATTTTAATAGATCAAATATCTTTAATAATAGAAAATCTTCATTTATATAAAGTTTCAACTGTAGATAGTTTGACACAAATATATTCTAGAAAACATATTTTATCTATTCTTGAAAAAGAGATGGAACATTGTAAGACACAAAAAATGCCACTTAGTTTAATTATGTTAGATATAGATTTTTTTAAAAAAATAAATGATGAATTGGGTCATATAAAAGGAGATTTTGTTTTAGAAAAGGTAGCAGAAATTTTAAAAGATAATAGTAGGAAAAATGATTTGATAGGTAGATATGGAGGAGAAGAATTTATAATGGTATTGCCAAAAGTTAATATAGAAAATGCTAATTTTGTTGCAGAAAAATTGAGAAAAAAAGTGGAAGATTCTAATATTTTAAAAGATAAAAAAATTACAATAAGTTTAGGAATATCTTTATATGAAAATGAAGAGTCCATTAAAGATTTTATAGAAAAATCAGATTTAGCTTTATATGAAGCAAAAAAAACTAGAAATAAATGTGTTGTTTATTCAAAAAATTTAAAAGATGAAA
>CAYQVV010000043.1:7711-11215 GCA_964421155.1 uncultured Elusimicrobiaceae bacterium | reverse complement strand
GCTTCTAAATCTTCTATTATTTTAGAGGAATCTTGAGTTTCTTTTAAAGAAAAAAAAGAAGAAATTTTATTTAAATAGTCTTTTGCTAAAATAATATCTTCTGTTTCAGTAATAATTTTTAATAAATAATTATTATTTAAGATTTCTAATGGAATTTTATTTATTTTTGAATCTTCATATCCACTTTGATATTTCAGATCAAAATTTCCAGTTTCTTTATTTTTTAAATATAAAACTCCGTTAAAACAGCTAAATAGCCTTTTTAAAGATAAAATTAAATGACTATAAAATTCGTTAATATCATCATCTATATCTATCATTTTTTGAGCGATTATTCCTATTTCTTCTTGAATCTGCATAGAATATGTCAAAGACATATTTTGCTCCATAGATTTTATTAATAAAAACAATTCATTTAATTCTTTTTTATGATATAAATGATAATCTTTTTGTTCATCTATAGCCAAAAATGCAATTAATTTTCCATCTATTTTTAAGGGATAAACTGCCTCAAAAAGATTTTCAGTAGCATTTTCTGAAAAATTTTCTCTTTTATAATAATCTTTGTCTATATTTTCTTCTAAATATTTGACTATTTTATTATCTGGCTCAATATATTTATAATCTATTTCTTTTATTCCTTGTCTTGCTATAATATCAAAGTTTCCAGTTTCTCTATTCAATATAAAAAATATGACATTTTTTGAATTCATTATTTCAAAAACTTTTTTTGTAATGTATTCAGCTAATTCTTTTGTAGAAAAAAATAGCATACTTTGTCTAGATAAATTTTGTAAATTTTTAAGTCTATTTTCAAAATTTTTTAATATTGCAGGATTTAATTTGTTTAGAATAAAACGAACAGAAAAATATATGAATAATACATATATCAAAGATAATAAAATATTAATGAAAGTCCAATGCCCTAATAATAAACTGTAAGAAATATAAACAATAGAAGAAACAACAAAAAATGAAACAACCCAAGCCATAATTTTTTTAGAAAGAAATGTTATATCTAAAATTTCATTATTTGGTATAGTATAAGCGAGAATAAAAACATATATTGGTGGGAAAAAAACTCCAAAAGGAATGATTGGTGGAACAATATCTTTCATAACAGGGGAAAAAGTTGTAGCTCCACCTAAGAAAGAAAGAGATAATCCAATTAAAATATACAATATTTTATTTCTATTATATACAGTTGTATCACAGTATTTTTTCCATAAAACATATATCCCATTACAAAAAATATATAAATAATATATAGGGAAAAAATAATATATTATTCCAGGTGTGGGATAGTAAGGAAAAGAAAAAATAGGTTCAACATTTTTTACAAACTCTTTATTAAAAATTATTGATAAAATAAAATAAATTATTCCTATCAGATAATAAAAAAAAATTTTATTATTATTGTTTTTTTTATCTGCTATAATACAACAAAAATGAAACAGAAACGGTACTATTAATATGGCTCCTATATTTAAAAATTTTCCCCAAAATAATGCTGAATAATAGTCATTTGTTATAAAACATCTAAATATACCAAAAGCCCACAAGCCTAACCCTAAAGTACTTGAAAGCCAAACCAGAATACTTTTTGGATTTTTTATTAAAATGTATATAGAACCAAGAAGTATTAAGCTAAAAGTTATCAACCCCGACAAAGCTAGATAATTCATTTCATCCTCTACTTTCTTATGTTCAAAAAGAAAACACCACTTTTTTCAATAAAAACATCTTTTTTATTATCAATATTTTTTGTTAAATTTACTAGATCATTTTCATTTCTATAGAATAGAAACCATTCTCCACAAAAATCCATATAATTTTTAAAAGCTCCGTCATCTCCATAGTTTCCTATTATTAAAGCAGAATCATTTTTTAATTTTTCAAATAATACTTTTATTAATCTTTTAACAGTTATTTCTGTTAAATATTCAAATAGTCCTGAACTATAAATTATATTTTGATTATCTTCTAGTAAATTTTTTGATTCTTCTTTTTTTATAAGATCATATACGGATTCTTGTATAAATTTAAAGTTAGTTTTTCTTTTATATTTTTCTTTTAATTTTAATAATTTATCTTTTGAATATGCTAATGCTTCACTTGAAACATCTAGCAAAGTAAAATCACAATAATCAGCCAAATCATCGTTCATAAATTCTTGTATTTCTATAGCTGGACCACATGCTATACTTGTTATTTTTATTCTTTTTTGAGTATCTTTATTTTGTAATACAACATTTTTAATTTTATTCATTAAATATGGAATTCGATCTCTATTATGTTGAGACAAAGATATATAGCAAGTATATCTATTTATTAATTTTGAAAAAAAAGAATCTCCATCATAAGAATTTCTATAAATCATATTCATCATTTCATAATCGCCTGCATATCCAAGAGGTTTTTTATATATTCTATCCAATATAGGAGCTTTTAATAAAAGAGGATGTAAAACATTTTGATAATATTTTTTGTATATTTCAAAATTTTCTGAGGATAAATTTAATTTTGATACCAAGTTATCCATATCTAAAAGCATTTCATCTATATCTTTAAATTTTTCTATTCTTAGTTTTTCCAACATATTATAGCCAATATTATATTTTTCTTCTTGAGGATATTTTTTTAGTTGTTCTTCAAATGTATCTAGTTTTAATTTTATAACATCTAAATAATATCTAAACTCATTTACTTTATTTTTAAACTCAGAAGCTATTTTATTTTCTATTTCTACATTTTGCATAATTTCGTTATAAACAAAATCTATTCTCTGATTTGTGCTTAATTTTGTTATATCTTCTACTGGAATATTTCCATTTTTGAATGAAATTCCTGCTTCGATATCTAATTCTATATTTTTTATCTGGACAACAGTTCCATCTCCTTCAAAAAATATTTTTCCATCTATTTCTATTTTTAAATCTTTTAAAACTTTGCCTTTAGTTAGAATAAATTTTGGACTTTTAATAAAAAGCGATGCTCCAAATTTTGAAAAATTTAAAAGTTCTGCTCTATAGTCATTATCATTTAATTTAAAAAATATTTTAGTTTTTAAATTATCTATTAATTCTTTTTTTACTCTGGTAGGTCTTTTACTAAAATCTTTTTCATATTCTAAAAAATCTATTCCAATTTTATACCAAGTATGTCTAAATTCTTCATTTATTTGTTTTTCACAAAAAGATATTTTTGCTTTATTTATTATTTTTTCGGTTTCTTCATCAAAAATTTTAATATTTTTTAAAATAGTGCCTTCTTCAAAAAAGCCCTCTTGTGCTGATATGTGAAAAACCAAACTTTCATCTTTCAAATCTTTAACAGGTTTAATTAAATAACTTCCAATAGGATAATTCAATGGAATATAAATATTCATAGTTTGAAATCCTTTTTATGTTAATATTTTAGATTTAATTTATTTTTTTAAAATATAATGTTTTATATTTATTCATAATGAGAGGCATATTATAGTCGCAAAATAGTCTTAAATCA
>CAYQVV010000043.1:0-7611 GCA_964421155.1 uncultured Elusimicrobiaceae bacterium | reverse complement strand
CCATCTCTAGTAAGGCTATCTGAAATATTATCAACAACTGAAAATCCTATTTTGAATGAATTAATTTTGTAAGATGCTCCAATAGTATAAACTACTAAATCATATTGATCTGTATTTAACAAGTTGGCTTGATATTGAGGATATGGAGAAGGATCTTTTCTTATCCCAGCTAAAAGATCTATATTTTCATTTAACTTATATTTTGCTCCAAAACTCAACATAGTTGTTTTTTTCCAGTTTAAATTTTTATTTTTATTTTCAAATACTCCTGTTATTTGTGTGTCATATGAATAGTCGTCTTTCATTGTAGAATAATCTGCTATATCTGCGCTAAAAGATAACAAAAGTTTTTCTGAAACATCGTAAGCTGCACCAATGCTGTATGTAAAAGGATATTTATATTCTTGATTAAAATCTGTGCTATTTTGATTGTAGGTTGCGGTTCCTTCTAATTTAATTTTGGATCCACTTTTTAAAGTTAAACCTAATCTTAAAGTATCTATAGGGCTATATAAAATTCCTCCAACTGCTTCAAATCCATATCCGTCACAATCTTGTTTTACATTAGCATTATAGCTAAGAGCAGAAACCGTATTGCAAGTATAAGTTTTTTTTAATTCAACAGTATTTTGCATATAAATAACATTTAATCCTGCTCCAAGAGATACTTTGTCAGATATTTTTTTAGCTCCAGAAAAATTGAATACTGTAAAACTATATTCTTTTTCTAATGATGCGTAAATATCGTCTTGTATAGATGATCCTGTAATAAGAGGTGGATTAGATTTTATAGTATCTTCCCATTTCCCAGTTCCTCCACCAATACCGTATATTCCAAAAGCTATATTTATATCATTTATTTTTGTATATCCAGCAATAAAAGGAATATATGCTGTTACAGTTAAATTTTTATTGTTATAATTAGATGGTTCTTGATATCCATATATTGGATAGTTATTTGCAGAATTAATAGGGAATTCGTTATTCCCTTCTGTGCTGGTAGGATTATTTTGCATAGATTTGCTACCATTAGATTTTGAATCTATATAAAAATTAGTGAATTCGACTCCTCTTTCTAATTGAGTAAGTCCTGCAGGGTTATAATAAATAGCAGTTGCATCATCAGCAACGGCAGTAAATGCTCCTCCCATTCCCGTTGCTCGGTCTCCGGGCTGAACAAACATTGTTCCTGCAGTTAAACAAGAAAATAAATAACTAAAAATTAATGTGATTGTAATTGATTTTGAAAGAGATAAAAGTCGAAAATAATTTTTTATAGATTTCAAATCTTTTTTCATAAATTTCCTTTTTAATATTTTGTGGGTTGTAAAGTTTTTTAAAAATTACCCTATAAATTTAAAAATGCAAATTTTTTATGATTTTTTAATTTGTTTTATAAAATTTTATATTTACAATATAATATTATATTGAATAATATTTTCCTGGCATTTCTGTTATTAGTTCTTGTAATTGTAAATTTAATAATGCGTTCATAATTTCAGAAATATTTTTATCTACATCTAAAATATTTATTAATTCGTCAAATTGAATATTGTTTTTTTCAAAAATTATATCATAAATAGTTTTTTCTAATTCATTTATATTATTTAAATTATTTTTAGTTTTTTCTTCTTTTTTTATTTTTATTGAAGAATTGTTTTTTAGATCTAAAAATTCCTCTAAAATATCATCTACAGATAAAACTATTTTTGCTCCATCTCTAATTAATTTATTTGTTCCAACGGATCTAGAATTTGTTATTTCTCCAGGCACAGCGAAAACATCTCTTCCTTGCTCTAAGGCATACATTGCAGTAATTAATGATCCGCTGTTTTCAGTTGCTTCTATGACAACAACTCCGTGACTAAGTCCACTTATAATTCTATTACGAATTGGAAAGTTAAATTTTTCGGGAATAATATCAAATGGAAATTCTGTTATAATTGTATTTTTTTCTAAAATTTTTTCATATAAAATTTTATTTTCAGAAGGATAAATATATTTAAATCCACTGCCTATAACTGCAACTGTATTTCCATATTCTAAAGCATTTTGATGTGCTATGGCATCTATTCCTCTTGCAAGTCCACTAACAACAGTTAGTCCATTTATTGCTAATTCGCTAGAAAGCATTTTTGTTACTTTTTTTCCATATTCGCTAGGATTTCTGCTTCCAACAATTCCTATACATTTATTAGACAGTTTTTTTATATCGCCTTTTACAAATAAAAATGGTGGAGGATTATAAATATTTTTTAAATAATTTGGATATTCTTTGAAATCTTTTTTAATTATTTTTATATTGTATTTATTTGCTATTTCTAATTCTTTTTCTAGTAAAATATCTAAATTTTTTATTTCCAAATCTGTATTTAAAAAGTCTCGTATTTTTTTAGATAGTTTTAGTTCTATTGGTAGACAGTTTTTTCTAGAAAATAATAAATTTAAATCATTATTATAAAAATTTAAAATTTTATAATAATAAGCTTCTCCCATTCCAGGAACTAGCCATAGTTTTAATTCATTCAAAAAATTTTGATTCATAAATTACATACCGAGATATAAAGATTTTAAAAAATTTGTAATTATAATATTTAAAAACATAAAAATCATAGCTAAAATTATAGGGATTAAATCTATTTTTTTATATTTGAAAAGGACTTTTTTGTTAAATGGTTTCATAAAAAAATCAGCAATATTGTCTAAGATTTTTAAAAATTTATTATCTATTTTTTTATTAAATGTGTTAGAAATGATTCTCCAAAATAAAGACCAAATAATGATAGTCATAGCAATATCAAAAATATTTGAAATAATTATCAATAAAATTTTTAACATAAATCCACCTTTTATTCATATTTACTTATTAATTTTTTATAATATTCTAGAGTTAAACATGTTATAGGAATTGCTATTAAAAAACCAAAAACTCCAAATAATTTCCCCCAAATAGATAAAGATAAAATTATCATTACAGGATTAATTCCCATTTTTTTCCCAATGATTTTAGGGACTAAAATAGTATCTTGTATCATTTGAACAATTGCTATTGATATAAAAGTATATAATAAAGATTGCCAAATAGGCATCCCAGTTTGCAATGATTTAAAAATAGATAATATAATTGCTGGAATATATCCAAAAATTTGCATATATGGAATAATATTTAAGACTCCAAAAAATATACCTAACAATATCGCCATAGGTAAATCTACTATTAAAAAAGCTATCGTAAAAAGAATTCCTACACAAAAGGCTACTGTTAATTGCCCTTTGAAGTAATTATCCATTGCATCATTAAAAGTTCTAAAAAATTCTAGGATTTTTTCTTTGATTTTTTTAGGCAATAAATTCATTACATCTTCTTTCAATCTTTTGTATCCAAATAGCATAAAAAATAAATACAAAAAAACTATAAATATTCCACATACCCAAATAAAAAAATTGGCAGTTCCAACAACCAGAGACATTAATGTTGGAAAAATCTTTTTAACTAATTCTAAAGATAAAGTTTTAAAACTTTCTTCATTGAAAATATAATTAAGAGTAGGATTTCCTATAATAAATAAATGTATTTTTTCCACAAAATAAGACATTATAGAATAGTTAGAAACTTTTTCTTTTATGACGCTGTCATCTTGTATTATTTTTAAAATAATATTGTGTGTTTCTATAAGTTCTTTATTTATCTGAGGTATAATAAAAAAAATTGCTGTTATAAGAATTAATACAATAAGTAATATCGTTACCCAAACAGAAATAACTCTATTTTTAATGATTTTATCAAAAAATTCTACAACTGGATTTAAAAAATAAAACAAAAATAAAGCAAAAACAAATGGTGATAAAACAGGGCTTAAATATCTAAGTAAAAAAAATAAAGCAACACATATAATAGTTATGAAAATAATTCTAATAGTGTTATCAAAATTAAATTTTTTATTTAAAAACATTTTCAATTTAATCCTTTTTTATTTTGCTTTAGAATTTTATACAAAAATTTCTTTTAAAACTTTTATAAAATTTTTATTTTCTATTTCTGTGCCAATACTAACTCTAGCATAATTTTTTAAGTCATATTCATCTACAGCTCTGATTATTATTCCTTTTTTTAAACATTCTTGGAATAATTTTTTTCCACCTAATTGCCCAGCAGAAAATAAAATAAAATTTCCAGCTGTTTTAAAAAATTTAATTCCAAGTTTTTCAAATTCAGAATATAAAAAGATTTTTCCTTTTTCTATCATTTCAAGAGTTTTTTTGCTATGTTCTTCATCTTTTAATGTTTCTATGGCTATATTTTGCGCAATAATATTGACATTAAAAGGAGGTCTAATTCTATCTATTGCTCCTATTATTTCTTCATCTCCAATTAAATATCCTATTCTTAATCCAGCTAGAGCAAAAAGTTTAGAAAAAGTTCTAGAAACTAAAATATTTGGATATAATTTTTGCATTTCCAACGAATTTGGATAATCAGGATTTTGAGTTGCAAATTCATAATACGCTTCATCCATAAAAACAATTATATTTGTAGGTAATTGTTTCATGAAATTTTCAAAATCTTCTGTTTTTATGTATGTTCCAGTAGGATTATTTGGATTTCCTATGAAAATTATTTTTGTATTTTTTGAAACTAAACTTAAAATATTATCTAAATTTACGACTAAATCTTCAGTCATTTTTGCAGTTTTAGTTTTTGCTCCCATCAAGTCTGCAGACATTTTATATCTAACAAAAGAATGTTCTGAAACAATTATTTCATCTTCTGGATTTAAAAAGGTTTTGCCTAACAGCTCAATTATTTCATCAGACCCATTTCCAAACAAAAATTTTTTTTCTGGAATATTTAATTTTTTTGAAAGCATATCTCTTAAGACAAAGCAGCTACTATCTGGATATCTATGTAAATTTGACAAAATATTTCCTATATTATTTATAACTCTTTGAGATACTCCTATAGAGTTTTCATTAGATGCTAATTTGTAAATATCTTCTAATCCTAATTCTCTTTTTAGCTCTTCTATAGGTTTCCCCGGAATATATGGCTCAAAATTTAAAACTTCTTTTCTAACTATTTTTTTGACATCTATTTTATTTGATTCTTTCATTTCAAAATTCCTTTTTTATTATTTCCAAACTAATTCATTTTTTTCTTTTTTTTCAAGTTTTGTATCATATATAACATTCATTAATTCTGATGGGGAAAACCATAATTTAATTTCTTTTTCTGCATCTTTAAGTGAGCTGGAAGCATGCACAACATTTTCGAAAGTTCCTTTTGTTGTTATTCTGCCAAAGGCTCCTCTAATACTGGTTGGATTTGCTTCTTCAGGATTTGTTGCACCTGTAACTTCTCTTATAATTTCTATGCAATTTTCTCCTTCATAAACAATCGCAAATATATATTCAACTCCATTTTCTTGACCTTGCAAATAGCTTATCAATTCTCCAAAAAATGGTTTTGAGCTAAGATGTTCATAATGTTTTTCAGCCAATTCCTTTGAAACTTTTATAGGCTTTATTCCAACTATTTTAATATTTTTTTCTGCAAATTTATTAAGTACATATCCTGTTAATTTTTTTTTCATAGCTTCAGGTTTTATTAAAACCAAACTTTGTTGTAACATTATATTTCTCCTTATAAATTTAATAAGATTCTATTAAATAAAAAATAATTAATATGTATTTATCTAGTATACTAAAATATATTTAAAATGTAATTGAAAAGTTTGAATTTTTAAAAATAAATGTATATAATAAAACTTTTTAAAATAATTCAAAAATATTGGGAGAATTCTTTTGGAAACAGTCGGAGATATAAAAAAACACAATGTTGATAATGACATATGGAATAAAATTATTACTTATTTAGAAGGTTATATAAAAATAGATGATATAAATCTTTGGCTTAGAGAAATAAAATTTAGCAGTTTTAAAAATAATACTTTAGAATTGCAAATCCCAAATAAGTTTTTTCAAGAATGGATAGATGAAAATTGTTTAAATTTATTACAAAATTATTTTACAATTCAATATAATTCGAAAATAAAAATACAATATATTATTAAAGATATTCAATCTGATACAGAAGAAAGGTTAATATCTATTCCTACAGCAAATTTTAATAAAAAAAATATTAAATCTACTTTGAATCCAAAGTATACTTTTAATTCTTTTGTTATTGGTAAAAATAATCGTTTTGCTCAGGCGGCTTGCGAAGCTGTTTCAAAGGATCCTGGAAATTCTTATAATCCACTTTTTATTTATGGAGGAGTAGGTCTTGGAAAAACACATCTTCTTCACGCAATAGGTAATCATATTCAAGTAAACAATCCAAAGATGAAAGTTTTATATATAACAGCAGATAAATTTATGAATGAATTAATAGAAGCAATAAGGCATGATAAAAATATAGAATTTAGACAAAAATATAGAACGCTAGATGCTTTATTAATAGATGATATACAGTTTTTAGCAGGGAAGGAAAGTACACAAGAAGAGTTTTTTCATACATTTAATACACTTTATGAGTCTAGGAAACAAATAGTTTTATCTAGTGATACTACACCAAAAGAAATTCCAACTTTGGAAGAAAGATTAAGATCTAGATTTGAATGGGGAGTAATAGCAGATATACAGCCTCCGGATTATGAAACAAGAGTTGCTATTCTTCGTAAAAAAGCAGAAATTTCTAATATTAAAGCAAATGAAGAAGTTATTCATTACATAGCTTCAAAAGTAAAAGCAAATATTAGAACTTTAGAAGGATCTTTGATTAGAGTTGCAGCATTTGCAGGTTTGACTCATACAGATATAAATTTAAGTATCACAAAACAAGTTTTAAAAGATGTTGAACATGAAGAGCCGATGAAACAAGTTATAAATATTGATATAATTCAAGAAGTTACAGCGAAATATTTTAATATTACAAAAGAAGATATTTTAGGTAAAAAGAGAAATGATTCTATTGTTCTTCCAAGGCAAATAGCAATATATATTGCTAGAGAAATGGTTCATTTATCTATAACAGATATTGGAAGAAAATTTGGGAATAGAGATCATACAACAATTATGCATGCATATAACAAAGTAAATGAAAAAATAAAAGAAGATCCTTATTTCAGTGCATTAATCAACAAGATTATAAATGAAGTAAAAAATCATATTTAATTTTAGATTTCTAAAAAGACCGGATTTTTTTATTAAATTTTGCAATGACGGAAAAAAGTTTGGGAATTTAGTTTTTTTTCTCATCGGAAAAAATGTAAAAAGTCGCCACGTGGCGACTTTTGTTTGTTTTGTGGTAGTAAAATTTAGTTTTTTTAAAAGAGCGACTTACAAAAATATAAGGTGTGAAATATTAATAAAAATACTCAGTCATTGCGAGTGAGTATAGCGAACGAAGCAATCCAGAAAATCTTTGTTATTTAAAAAGATTATTTTATCTAGATTGCTTCACTAAAGTTCGCAATGACGATGATGTAAAAATAAAATAGTCACAGACAATAACGAATAATTTGAAAATTTTTTATAGATTGCCGTAGACATATTTCTCAAAGGAAAACCCTCTCAATTGCCGAGGGTTTTCCTTTGTAACCTTTCCGCTGG
>CAYQVV010000042.1:5508-11327 GCA_964421155.1 uncultured Elusimicrobiaceae bacterium | reverse complement strand
AGAGAGGCAAAAAATGAAAATTTTTAAGAAAATATTTTTGTTATTTATTTTTTTGTTATTTTGTTTTAATATTTTGTTGTTTTCATATAGTCCTACAAAATCTACTCAAATAACAGATAATCCAGATAATTATTTAAATAAAAAAGTTTTGATTTATATAAAATTTGATGTTTTAAGTGGAGAAGATAATTTTGAAAATGTTGGATTTTTCACAGAATTAAATGTAAAAGGAATAAAATATAAATATAAACTTTCAAACAAAGATTTGGTAAAACAAATAAAAAATTTAAAAAATAGAGATAAAGTTACAGTAAAAGGAATTGTTAAAATTGATGGATTTATTCCTGTTATTGAAGTCCATAGCATAGACAAAGATTGGGTTGATACGAATCTTTTGCCCGCAACTCCAGATTATATTACGGTTACTTGTCCAAAATGTGGACACACCTTTAAATATAAAATTACAGATAAGGATTACAAAAAATCAGTTATAGATAGTAGAACAAAAGATACTCTAACTCCTGTAACACAAAAAAATATAAAAAAATCAGATTCTGAAGATTTAAAGCCTAATGTCCCAATAAAAGCAGATGTAGAGAAAAAAATAGAACCAGTTGTCCCTGAAAAATCTATAACATCATCTTTTAATAAAGATAAAAATTCTGATGATTCAAATTTAAAAGAAGATATGAAAGAAGATGTAAAAAAAGAAACCACTAAATTTGATAATAGCTGGACATTTTAAAAAATATAATAAAATTCATGCAAGATAAAAAAAATATAGAAATAATTTTAGCTAAATTGAAAATTTTATATCCAAATCCAAAAACAGCTCTTAATTATTCAACGCCTTTTGAACTTTTGGTTGCAACGATTTTATCTGCTCAATGCACAGATGAAAGAGTCAATAAAATTACTCCAGAATTATTCAAAAAATATAATGATGTTTATGGCTTTTCTAAGGTAAGTCAAGCAGAATTGGAAATAGACATAAAAAGTTGTGGATTTTTTAGAAATAAAGCAAGAAGTATTATAGAAACTAGCCAGAGAATAGTTTCTGTTTATAGTGGACAAGTTCCATCGTCTATGAAAGAGCTTTTGACATTGAGAGGAGTCGCTAGAAAGACTTCAAATATTATTTTGTCCAGTTGCTTTGGCATATCAGAGGGGATAGCAGTTGATACTCATGTAAAAAGATTATCAAATAGATTTTATCTAACAAATTCAGAAAATCCAGATATTATAGAGAAAGATTTAACAAAAATTTTTGAAAAAAAAGATTGGAATTTAATAAACTATTTATTTGTAAATTATGGGCGAGAAGTTTGTAAAGCTATAAATCCAAAATGTGGAATTTGTGAATTCAAATATTTTTGTAGATATTTTAAATTAAAAAATAAATCAAAAAAATAACTATGTCAAAAAATGAGATTTTTATCACAATAAAATATGCACAAAGTTTAGATGGTAAAGTTGCAACAAAAAATTTTGATTCAAAATGGATAAGTAATTCTTTATGTTTAGAATTTGCCCATAAGCTTAGGAATGAAAATGATGCGATTTTAGTTGGAATAAATACTGTTATTTTTGATAATCCAACTTTAAATGTAAGGCTTGAAAATCAACAAAATATTAAAAATCCAATTAGAGTAATTTTAGATAAAGATTTAAAAATTTCAATAGATTCAAATATTGTAAAAACTTCAAAATATATAAAAACTGTCATTTTTTATAATGAAGAAAAACTTGATATGGAAAATGAAAAAATTTTAGAAAAGATAAAAATTTTAAAATCTGAATATATAGAATTAATAAATGTTTCCCTTAAAAATAATTTTTTGGATTTGTTAGAAATTTTGAGTTATTTAAAAAATACCTTAAATGTTAAAAGTTTGCTTGTAGAAGGTGGAGGGAAAATAATAACAGAGTTTTATAAAAATGGATTATTTGACAAAATTTTCGTTATAGTTGCTCCTATTTTTATAGGGAATGAAGGAATTTCAGCAATTAATAATTTAGATTTTTGTTCTATGAAGGAAGTTAAAAATCAAAATTTGAAATTATCTTCTATAAAGATTTTAGATGATAATGTTGTGTGGGAATTGGAGAGGAAATAATTTATCCTCTCGGATGATATTTTTTGTGTTGTTTTTGAAGCCTTGATTTATCTAAATGAGTATAAATTTGAGTTGTAGAAATATTGCTATGCCCTAATAATTCTTGAACAATTTTTAAATCTGCATCATTTTCTAAAAGATGAGTTGCAAAAGAATGCCTCAAAGTATGAGGTGTTATATTTTTGTTAATGCCTGACAGAAGTGCATATTTTTTTAGAATTTTCCAAAATCCAGTTCTGGAAAACTTTTTATTCCAATTACTTAAAAATAAAAAAGGTTGATCTAAATATTTCGGATTGCAATTTGCTTGTGATATATATTCTATTAGTAAATTTTTTGCAATGTCAGTTATTGGAATTAGCCGTTCTTTTTTTCCTTTTCCTAGACATTTTATAAAGTTTTCATTTAAGTTTAAATTATGTTTTTGCATATCCAAAAGTTCTGAAATTCTCATTCCAGTAGAATAAAGTAATTCAAGCATTGCTTTGTCTCTAAGACCTTGAAAGGTTTTTGTTTCTGGTTTTGACAGAAGTTTTTCAATTTCGTCAACTGTTAAATATTCAGGTAAATCAAAAGATATTTTTGGAGCAGACAAGTTTATTGTTGGATCATTTTTCGTGTAATCTTCTAATATTAAAAATCTATGAAAAGCCTTTATAGAAACTTCAAATCTAGCAATACTTTTTACAGATAGATTTAGTTCTTTTTTTTGCCATAAATAATCAATTATGTCATTGTGTGTTATTTTGAATATATCTAGATTATTTTTATTTATAAAATTTGTATATTCTATTAAATCAGAATAGTATGCTTCTAAAGTATTTTTTGATAGATTTCTTTCTACTTTTAAATAATTTATAAATTCTTGAATAAATATTTTTAGGTTTTGTGGAAGGTTTTTATCGTCAGACATAGAGCCTCTATTTTTTGTAAAATATTTTAATTAATTTTAGATAAAATGGATTTTAAAGTCAAAAAATTTACTTTTTTGAGTTAATTGAGTGAAAAAGTAATAAATTTAAAATTTTATTTCTTTTTAAAATAGCATTCTAAAAAATTATGAACATTTTTTAATAATTTTTTTGTTTCTTCAAAGCTGAAAAGATTTTTTGAATTTTTAAAAGAAGCCCAACAAAAATCAGCTATTTCTGTTTCCTGAAGATTAATTTTTAAGGAGTCATTTTTTTCAAATTTTTCAAGTATTAACAGAAAATAAAAAACTTCTTTTTTTATGCACAGATCTTGAGTAGAAAATTCATAATAATCTCTGAATAAAATATCAGTTTTTAGTTCATTATTTTTATTCTTTAAAAAAATCTCTAAATCTAATCCAGATTCTTCTTTCAATTCTCTTTTTGCTGTTTCAAAAAAAGTTTCGTTTTTGTTAGGATGTCCTTTTGGAAATCCCCAATGTCCATTAGTTTGTTTTATAAGAAAATATTTTTTTTCAGTCTTATCAAAAATGATGCTTCCGACTGACAAATCTTTTTTTATTTCCAAAATATGCTCCTTTTATAAGTTAAAATTATTTGATTTCAACTTTTCCATCTTTGACATTGAAAATTTTGACATTTTTGTTTTCAAATAAATTATTTGTTAAAATTTTATCAATATCTACTGATGAAACAAAAATTTGAGACTCTAGATTTTTGCTGCAATTATCTATTAAAATTTTTGTATTTTCTATGTCTAATTCTGAAAAAATATCGTCAAAAATCAAAATAGGATTTTTATTTAAAAATTGTTTTATAATATCTGCCAACAAAATTTTTAATGTCAAGATATAAAGTCTTTGCTGTCCTTGAGACCCATATAATTTTATATCATTTTCTTCGTAAAAAAACTGATAATCATCTCTATGAATTCCTGTAGTTGTAAATCCAAATGATAAATCTCTATTGTAATTTTTAGAAAGTAATTCTTTGTAAATTTTACAAAGTTCTTCTTCTTTTAAATTATTTATATTAAAATTTTTATCCTCACAATTTTTTAGAGAATCAACATTTTTAAAAATAGAAAGATATTTTATTCCTAGTTTTTTGTTTTTGAAATAAATCTTATAAAATTCAGAATCTAAATTTTTGTTTAAAATTTGGCAAATTTCTAATCTTTTTAAGAAAATTTTTACTCCAGTTTTTATAAGATTTTCATCCCATTCTTCTAAATATTTAACATCTATTTTTTTTGTTTTTATTTCTTTAATTATAAAGTTTCGTTTTTTAAGAACTTCAGAATACTTGTTTATTAAAAACTTATAATTTGGAAAAATTTGGAATAGAACAAAATCTAAAAGTTTTCTTCTATCTGCTCCATCCCCTTTTATTATTAAAATGTCTTCTGGAACAAAAAATATAAAAGGAATTGTTCCAATCAAATCAAATAATTTTATTTCATTAGAGTTTAATTTTATTATTTTTTTTGATTTTTTTGAATAATGGTTTGTAGTTCTTTCATAAAAATTTTTTAGGTTAGATTTTAAATCAATGTTATCTTCTTTGAACTCTAAGTTTATAGAAAAATTTTTTTCGTTCTCTTTGATGAGATTATCTATTTTTGATGTTCTTGGAGATCTTGTAGATATGCTGTAATAAATAGATTCAAGAATATTTGTTTTACCTGCTCCATTTTCTCCAACCAAAATATTCCAGTTTTCCTCAAAATCTATATTGACAAAATCATAATTTCTAAAGTTTTGTAATTTTAAATTTGTGATCTGCATTTTTTTATTTTCCCAGATATAAATTATGTTATTTTTTATTATATAAAAATATTGCAAAATATAATATAAAAATATAAAATTTAAAGTTAATTATTCTTATATTTTAGTCTATGGAGTTTTAATATGTTAATTTCTTATAATTGGTTAAAAGATTTTTTTGAAAAAGGAGTTTTAGATAATGTATCTCCTCAAGAAATTTGTAATATTTTAAATAATCAAGGGATTGAAGTTGCTGATTCAAAGTATATTGGCAAAGATTTTGAAAATGTTGTTGTGGCAGAAGTTTTAGAAAGAGAAAAACATCCAAATGCAGATAAATTGTCATTATGTAAAGTTTTCGACGGGACAAATGAATATCAGGTCGTATGTGGAGCAAAAAATGTAGAAAAAGGCATAAAAATAGCATTTTCTAAAATCGGAGCAATTTTGCCTGGTGGATTCAAAATAGAAAAAGCAAAAATTAGAGGAGTTGAATCTTTTGGAATGATTTGTTCTGAAAAGGAATTAGGTTTGGCAAAAGAATCTGAAGGGATTTGGATATTACCTAGTGATGCCCCATTGGGGGAAGAGTTCGCAAAATTTATAGGTTTTGACGATAATATTTTTGAAATAGAAATTACTCCAAATAGGGGGGATTGTTTAAGTATTTTAGGGATAGCTAGAGAAATTTCAGCAGGTTTAAACTTGAAAATAAAAATGCCTGAAATAAAAAATATTGATGAATCAGAAAAAAGCGATAGTTTTAAAACAAGCGATAGCTTTAAAAAAATATCTGTAGAAATTCAAAATAATTTAGATTGTAAAACTTATTCAGCAAGTCTGATAAAAAATATCAAAAATTCTGTTTTAACTCCTAATTGGATAAAATTTAGACTTATAAAATGTGGACTAAGACCAATTAATTTTTTTGTTGATATAACAAACTATATTTTATTGGAATTTGGGCAACCTATGCATGTTTTTGATTATAAAAAGTTAGAATC
>CAYQVV010000042.1:0-5408 GCA_964421155.1 uncultured Elusimicrobiaceae bacterium | reverse complement strand
TGAAAAGGGCAATTTATCTTTTGTTGTCTGTATTCCCAAATGCTGAAATAATCAATTTTATTAATTTAGAAAATAAAATAGAAGAATCAAGAATAATAGATTTATCATTAAAAAAAGCTAATAAAGTTTTGGGAAAGGAATATTCAAAAGAAAATATATTTGAAATTTTTGATAAACTTAATTTCAATATAAAAAATATAACTGAAGAAAATTTTTCAATACAAGTTCCAGATTATAGAAATGATATAACTCAAGATGTAGATTTGATAGAAGAAATTGCTAGAATAGATAATTATAATAATATTGCAGAAAAACCGATTTTAATTTCTCCATATATTGAAAATCAGAAAAATAGTAAATGGAAAAAAGTTAATGAAATAAAGGATTTTTTTGTAAAATTAGGCTTTTATGAAGCTGTAAATTATCCTTTTGTTTCAAAGCAAAAAATGGAACTTTTTTCAAAAAATGAATCTGAAAATCAATTTTTTAAAATTGTAAACCCCTTATCTGAAGGCGAAGAATTTATGACGAATAATAGACTTTCAAGGCTTATTGAAAATGCGATTTTGACTTCAAAAAGGAATGAGGAAAGTATAAAACTTTTTGAGTTAGATAAAGTTTATGCAAAAAATACGAATGTTGGAAAAGATTTAGAAAATAATGAAAATTTTGTTTTGGCTGCTGCAATAATGGGGAATCAAAATGAAATATATTGGGACGATAAAAACAAAGGGAAAAAAGTAGATTTTTATTATATAAAAGGGATTTTTGAATCTTTTGTAAAAAATTTGGTTTTTAATAACAATCCAAATAATGATAGTTTATCTTTTAAAAATTTAGATTCAATGGATTTTGATTTCTCACTAAAAAATATTTTTGATTCAGTAGAAAGCGTAGGAATATTTTTAGATAATGAATTGATAGGATTTATGGGCAAAATATCAAAAAAAGCTGAAAAAATATTTGATACAAAAAAAGAAATTTTTGTATTTGAAATTAATCTAGAAAAAGTATTTTTTATAATGGAAAATTCAAAGCAAAAGAGTTTCTCTGCTTTATCATGTTTCCCAATGGTTGAAAGAGATTTGTCTTTGATTGTTCAGAATGGAACTGAGTATAAAAATATTGAAGATACAATAAAAGAAGAAACAAAAAGCCTTTTGGTTGATTTAAAACTTGTTGATATTTATGAAGGGGAACAGATAGAAAAAGGTTCAAAAAATATTTGTGTTAGATTTTATTTGCAATCAAAAAATGAAACTTTATCAGATGATAAAATAAACTTTTTTCAGTCAAAAATTTTAAAGAAATTAGAAGAAAATTTTAATATAAAATTAAGAGTTTAATTGCAAAATTATGGATTTAAAAAAAGAATATCAGTTTACATTAGATTTTGAAGTTAGAGATTATGAATGTGATATGCAGGGCATTGTTAATAATTCTGTTTATCTTAATTATTTTGAGCATGCTAGACATAAATTTTTAAAAAATATCGGAGAAAATTTTTCAGAATTTGTAGATAAAAAAATAAATCTTGTTATTTCAAGGCTTGAGATTGATTATAAAAAATCATTAAAAAGTGGAGATAATTTTTCTGTAGGATTATTATGTAACAGAATAACTCCTTTAAGGTTTGAATTTTTGCAAGATATTTTTATAGAAAAAATTTATGTATCTGCTCGAACAATTGTAACTGCAATGGATGATAAAGGAAAAATTATAAAAGATTTAAAAATTTTTGATGATTTGTTTAGTAAAATGAAGGAATAAAATAAAAAAAATATTATGCAAATAAAAAAAATAGGAATTTTTTATAATCATAAAAAGATCGGATTGCAAAAGGTTTTTCAAGAAATTGAAAATTGGGCAAAAGAAAAAAATATAGATTTATTTTTTTATAAAGAATGGTATTTAAAAGAAAATTTTGAATTTGAGATTGAAAAAATAGATTTAGCAATTTGTTTAGGTGGAGATGGAACGATCTTAAGTGCAGGGAGATTTTTGGCGAAATATAATAGTTTAAATAAGACAGCTGTTCCAATACTTGGAGTAAATTTTGGCAGGCTTGGATTTCTTGCAGAGACAAAAAAAGATAATTTAATAGGCGAATTAGAATTGATTTTAAATGATGAAAATAAAAATTACAAGGTTTCATCTAGAGAAATATTTGACATAGAAATAATTAATGAGAAAAATAAATTAAAAAAAAATCTTTTATGTGTTAATGATATTGCCTTAAAAAATGGAGATAAATCTAGAATAATAGACATAGATTTATTCATAGATAATAAGTTTGTAATAAAATATACAGGCGACGGATTAATTGTTTCTACTCCTACAGGCTCTACTGCATATTCTTTGGCTGCAGGCGGACCAATAGTTTATCCAGATATCCCGGTTTTTGTTATAACTGCAATTTGTCCACATAAATTAAATTTAAGACCATTAGTAATAAATTCTAATAAAAAATTGGAAATAAAAATTCCAAAGCAAGAAGATATAGTCCTTTCAGCTGACGGACAAATATTTGAAAAAATATCCTCAAATGACATAGTTTTCATAACAAAATCAAATAAAAAGATGTATTTGTTAGAAAATAAAAAAAATAATTATTTTGATATTTTGAAAGAAAAGTTAAGCTGGGGAAAATAAAAAATATACTTTATTTGATTAATGAAATAGAAAAAATATGCCAATTTTAGTCCGATAAAATTTAAAAATAGAAATTTTTTTTACGATTTTTTACTCTATTTTATATTCGTAAAGTTATTATGCACTTTTTTTAGTGATAATAATTTCTAATTTAAAAGATATATTTTTAAAGCTATTACAAAATAAACAAAAGTCGCCACGTGGCGACTTTTCAATTTTTTACCGTCGTGAAAATTTTAAAAAATAAAAATTATTTATCTCATTTTTAGCGAAACGAAGAATCTAGATGTTTCGCTTGCAATATAAAATCTGAATTTTTAAATCAAAGACATAATTTTTTTTTATATTATCAAAGTTTTTAAATAATAGAATTAAACTTTTATTGATTTAGAATAGCACTAAATTTTTTTTCTAAAATGCCAGCAAAAATTTGAATTGCGAAATAAAAATAATTTATATAAAATTTTAACAAAACTAAATATTTAGGGAAATTAGTATGGAATGGACTGGGGAACAAAAGAAAGCAATAGAAACAATAGATGGAATCGTTTGTTTATCTGCAGGACCTGGATGCGGCAAAACTTTTGTTTTGATAAATAGATATTTATATATTTTAAAAATTTTGCTTAATGAAAAAAATTTAGATATAGATGAAGCAGTCCAAAAAATTTTAGCAGTGACATTTACAAATAAAGCAGCTGATGAAATGAAAGAAAGGCTTGCAAAAAATTTAAAGATTTTTGAATACAAGAATAGATTTTTAACAGAAGTAGAAATAGAAAGAATTATCAGTGGAGTAAAGGTTTCAACAATAGATGCTTGGGCTACTAATTTATTGAAAGAAAATATTTTGAATACAAATTATGAAATAACTAATGATTTTGAAATTATACAAGGATTTGAAGCAAAGGAAATTTTTTTCAAGATAGGATTAGAAGCCTTTGATGACATAAATCTGAATTATATAGACAAACTAGAAACTTTGCAATTAGGAAAATCTCCAAAAGATATTTTAGAAATAGGGTATAAATTTATTCAAAATTTAAAATCTAGATTAGTTTCTCCAGAAATATTTTTAGACATAACAAAAAAATCTTTAAACAAAAAAGAAACAGACGAAGAAACATTTGCAGTTGCAGAAATAATTGCAGATTTTTATAAAAAATTTGATAAATTTTTGATGAAAGAAAATTATTTAACTTTTTCAGATTTACTGGTTTATGTTTATAAAATTTTTATTAACTATCCAGATATTTTGAAAGAATCTTGTAAGGATTTGGATTATATTCTTGTTGACGAATATCAAGATATAAATGATGCACAAGATTTAGTTTTGAGAATGCTCAGTAAAGCTGTTAAAGAAAGAAAAAAATGTCAATTTGAAACAGAAAATAATATAAAAGAAAATTATTTTATTGTTGGGGATACAGGGCAATCTATTTATAAATTCAGAAATGCAAATTACAAGCAAATGTTGGAATATAAAACTTTTGAAGCGGATTTTTCTTTAAGTTTATCAAATAACTTTCGTTCTACAAAAAATATTATTGGTTTTATAAATCAATATTTTTGTTCAGATTTATTAGACAATAAAGAAAATAATAAAATTTATCAAAAACTTTTACCAAATAGAGATGAAGATGGGGAAAAAGTAAAAATATTTTTGGCAGAAAACTATTTAGAAGATGCTGAATTTATTGCTGAAAATATTGCTACAAATATTTTAAAATCTGGGAAATATAATTTAAAAGATATAAAAATTCTTTTTAAAACGAAAACAAATTTTTTGGTTTATGCAAGAGCACTTGCCAAAAAAAATATTCCTTTTGTTTTAGTCGGTGGCACTGAATTTATAAAACGAGAAGAAGTTTTGTTTTTTTTATGTTTATTTAGAATTTTAGCAAATCCTAATGATGACGAAGCAAATATAGTTCTTTTGACTCATAAATTATTTGGATTTTTTTTGGATGAATTGGTTATACTCAAAAATTTAGAGTTTTTGAAAATTTTTGATTTAGATTATTCTAAGGAATTAAAATATGTTTCAATATTTGAAATTTTGAATTTTGTTTATAAAAAATTAGATTTAGCAAATAAAAATAGTGCTGATTTAGAAGAAATTTTTAAAAATTCTACAGAAAAAGAATTTAAAATAGAAATTTTGAAAAAAATAAAAAAATATATGGATTTTTTGTTAAATATTTTTGATTTTAGTTTAAATTCAAATGAAAATGTTTTATCAAATATATTTAGTTTTATTTTAAAAACCGACACAGTTTATTTATATTTTAATAATTCAAAATTGGAAAATTATATTCAAAATTTAGATGGGATAGAAAAATTTAAAATTTTGATAAATAAATACGAGAAAGAAAATATTTTTGGGAATATTAATGGATTTTTAGAATTTTTTAAAAAAATGCAAGATGATGAATTTAAGATTTTTGATGTTGAAAGATTAGGAGATTATAATGCTGTTGTTCTGATGACAATTCATGCATCAAAAGGTTTAGAATTTCCAGTAGTTTTTCTTGCAGGATTGAAAGATTCTACTAATAAACAAGATATTTTTCAGTTTCATAAAGATAAAGGTTTTATAATAAAATATTCTTCAAAAAAAGAAAAATTGGAAGATGGGAGAGTTAATTATTATAAATTGTTTTTAGAGGAAGATAATCAATTAGAACATTTAGGTGAAGAAGAAAGAGTTTTTTATGTTGGGACGACAAGAAGTAAAAATTTGCTTTTTATTTCAA
>CAYQVV010000041.1:2067-11409 GCA_964421155.1 uncultured Elusimicrobiaceae bacterium | reverse complement strand
TAGCTCATGTTGAAAAAGATTTTTATAATGGAGAAGAAAGAATAAGGTTGAATATACAAGAGATTGTTGAATAGTGTGAAAGAATTTGGGGACATTGTTAGAGAATTTTAAAATAACGGGATATTAGTAGAGTTATAAAAGTCAACTAATTCGTAGACAGTTTTTATATTTATTTTGTCCGCCTTATAGCGGAAAAGCTGAGTAAAAACATTAAAAATCGTTTAGAAATTTCTAGGTTGTTGTTTTTTATTTTATGTTGTATTGAAATTTTAGATTTTTAATGTTTTTAATCCTATATCTGATATACAGCGGACTAGCTAATTTGCGACGACGGGGCTTGACCGTCCTGTCGTAAAACAAAAAAAGGCAATGTCAAAAAAGAAGATTAATAAGCTAATGTAATCTTTTAAATTTTTCAAATAATTCGTTTTTGTCTATGAATTATTTAATTTTTACAAGAGTGACAGGGCTAGATGACCTGTTCCTACTAGAAATATCATAATTAAAAAAAGTAAAACTATGAGCAGAAATAGAATAATAATAGATTGTTATACTGATGAACCTTCGGGGCTTGGAGTTCCGCCTTTTCTAGGAATTTGGCCTAGATATATTGCTGGAAGCTATCGTGATTTGCCTATTTATTTGACGATAGATGATATTAGATTATTGAGCTGTGGCAGAGAATTATCAGAAACTGAAATTTATAATTTTACTGGAAAAACAAAAATAAATCTTGTTAATAAACAATATAAATTCAATGAAATAAAAGATATTGTCAATAATGCAGATCAAGCAATTATAGTTTGTGGAATACAGACTCCGGGAAAATATCTTTCTGCTAATCCAGGATCTATTGCAGAAATCACAAAACTTTTAGCCCCATATAAAAATCTTAGAAAAATAATAACTGGTCCGTGTGTTAAAACAGGGTCTCAACAATTTGGTGGACAATTTGCAGATTTGCCGTCATACAAAGATTTTGATGAATTAAAAGATTTTAATTATCAAAATTATGTTGATCTGCAATCTATGGCTATTAACGGAGCTAGTCTTTTGAAAAAAGATTTAGACAAGCGAATTGTTGAAATAGAAACTGGTAGAGGTTGTTCTAGGACTCCAGGATGCAGTTTTTGCACAGAGCCTTTGAAAAATAAGCTAGAATGGAGAGATTCTGATTTTATAATAGAAGAGATAAAAAAATTTACAGATCTAGGGTATAAATATTTCAGGCTTGGAAAACAAGCATGTATTTACAGTTATAAAAATGGAAATGAGAAAGAATTAGAATATTTGTTAAAAAACATAAATGCTTTAAATCCAAAAGTTTTGCATATTGATAATGCCAATCCAAAAATGGTTAATGAAACGAGAACAAAACTTTTTGTAAAATATTTGACTGCTGGAAGCACTGCGGCAATGGGAATAGAATCTTTTGATGAAAAAGTTGTCAAAGCTAATAATTTGAATTCAGATTTGGAAACCAGTTTTGAAGCAATTAGAATTATAAATAAGTTTGGTGCTGATAGAGATGAAAATGGAAATCCAAAAATTTTGCCAGGAATAAATTTGATTTTGGGATTGAAGGAAGAAACAGAAGAAAGTCTTGAGAAAAATTTTAAATATTTGAAACAAATTTTGGATGAAAAATTATTGATAAGACGAATAAATATTAGACAGGTTGTTCCTTTTCCAGGAACAGATCTTTATAATTCAGCAGGGTTTAAATTTTTGAATAAAAATAAATATTTGTATAAAAAATGGACTGAAAAAGTTAGGCAAGAAATAGATAATCAAATGCTAAAAAATGTTTTTCCAAAAGGGATAGTTTTGAAAGATTTATACAGTGTTTGTTATGAAGGAAATGTGACTTTTTTGAGACAGTTTGGTAGTTATCCTATTATTGTGGGAATAAAAAAAAGATTGCCGATAAATCAATTTTTTTCTGCTAGGATTATAGACCATAATATAAGAAGTTTAGAAGGTGAATTGGTAGATTAATTGTAATAATTAAATTTTTTTTATTTTAAAATCCTAAAAATTTTACTATATTTTTTATTAGAAATCCAAAGGCTATTGCATAAGCAATTACACCAGAAAATATCAAAATAGATTTTTTATATCCATACTCTTTAATAATTATTAAAAACTGAGCCAAGCAAGGAATCATTAGTGTTATTACTATTGTTCCAGTAATTATTTGTGCTTCTGATAATAATCCACTCTTTGCCATATCATAAAGCCCAACAACTCCATAATCTCTTCTCAAAAATCCCATTATGAAAGTGTCAGTGACTTCAGCAGGCAATTCCAAAACTTTAACAACTATTGGAGAGCATAAATTTCTTATAATTTCTAATATTTTAAATTTGTCTAAAAAAAATAATATAACAGTTGCAATTATAAATAAAGGAAGGACTTCTTTCATATACCAAAATAATCTCATTTTTATTTTTGAAAATATGTTTTTAAAAGACGGAACTCGTATAGGAGGGATTTCCATTATAAAATCAGAAATTTCTCCTTTCAATAAAATTGTCATTAATTTCCCAACTAAAATTATTGAAAAAATTAGCGATATAGCCCAAACTAAACTTGCTTTCAAAGAAATCCCAGATAACAAGCCTAAAATTACTCCCAGTTGAGCAGAACAAGGAATTGCCAAAGATAACAAGATTACAATAAGAAGTCGTTCTTTTTTTGTTTCTAAAATTCTTGTGCTTATAACTGCCATTGTTCCACAGCCCAATCCTAAAATCATAGGCAAAATAGCTTTTCCATTGAGTCCGAATGCATGAAAAATTTTATCTAATAAAATTGATAATCTTGGTAAATATCCTGAATCTTCTAAAAGTCCAAAAAATAAAAAAAATGCGGAAACTATTGGAAAAATTATAGCTACGGCATATGGGATTGCAACAGAAAAAATTCCATATTTTCCTACAAAGAATTCCTGGAGAATTGGAATATTAATAAATGTAAAAATTTTTGTTAAAGCTGGAATGATTAGACCTTGAAATATTGTATTTTCAAAAAAATTTACCAATGTGCCGGCTGCAAAAACTCCGACAAATTCATACATTAAAAATATTATTAATAAAAGAATTATTGTTCCACTAAAAGGTTTTATAGATAGAGAATTAAATTTTGCTAGAATTTTTGATATTTTTTTTGAAACTTTTTCTATTTTCTGTTTACAATTATCTGTTATTTTTTTTATTAAAGTGCTATGAGTTTCAAATATTTCTAATCTAGTTTTTTTGCTGTCAAAAATTATTTTTTTTATATCCGATATGATTTCAGAATTTTTTTCTGAATCTAAATATTTTAAAATATTTTCATCTCCATATGTAATAAAAAATGGAATTATATTTTTTAATATTTCGTTAATATTTTTGAAAGATTTTGAATTTTCTAAAGTACTATTTATATTGTTTAGTAAATTATTTATTTCTGTTGAATAACTTATTTTAAGAGATGGAATAGTGGCTTTTTCATTATAAATTAAATCTTTTAGCAGATCAATTCCTTCGTTTCCCAAAGCATTAGTTGCTATTACAGGAATTCCTAAAATGTCAGAAAGTTTTTTTGTATCAATTTTTATACCGTGCTCAATTGCTTCATCTGCCATATTCAAAACCATAATTAGTGGCTTTTTAAAATAAGATAATTCTAGTAAAATTTCTAGAGATCTTTCTATATTTTTCATATCACAAACATTAATTATTAGATCAGGATTTTCTTTAATAATAACTTCTCTAGTAATTTTTTCATCTTCAGATAGAGGAAAAAGAGAATTTGTTCCTGGGGTATCCATTACAGTGAAACTTTTTTTGTTTATATTTAAAATTCCTTTTGTTATATCTACAGTTGTTCCTGAATAATTTGAGACTATAGCATATTGATTTGTAAGTTTATTAAACATTAGGGATTTTCCAACATTTGGATTCCCTACTAATATGATTTTTTTATGAGAAATTAGTTCTTTTTCCATTTATGACAACCTTTAAAAAGGGAATATTAATTTTAAAATTAAATTTTAGTTATAAATATATTTTTAGCAATTTTACTTTCTATAGCTATTAAAGTTTCATTTATTTTTAGAATGTATGTTGGATTTTTTTGTTTTAGACTTATTATGCTACCTTCTTTTAAGCCTAATGACATAAGTTTGAATATAGAATTTTCTTTATCTATTTTTATTGTTTTGATTATAGCTTTTTCACCAATTTGTAAATCTGCCAATGATAAATTTTCAAATTCAAAATTATTGTTTTCAGACATTTTATATTTTCCAGTATAAAAATAAGAATATAACTAAAATATACTTTTTTTTAATTTTTTGTAAATCTAAAATTTGTTATAAATCAAAATTTTTATTAATAAGAAATTTTTTAATTTATTTGAGCTTTAAAATATAGGAAAAAAGAGTAGAAAAAAGAAAAAAAAAATGTTATTATAATGCGGATTTACAAAAAATACTTTATGAGGATTTTATGTTTTCGTCAATAAAAGTTCAGGCTCCTGCTACAACGGCTAATTTGGGATCTTCTTTTGACTGTTTGGGATTAGCTTTAGAACTATTTAATTATATAGAAATTTCTAAATTACAAGATAATCAAGAAGATGAATTTTTTTATAATAATGAAAAAGTAATTTTCAATACTTTGGAAGAAAAAGAAAATAATTTTATTCTTAAAATTATTTATAAATTTTTTGAAATACACAAAACAAAAAAGCCAAATATTAGTGTAAGAATAAATAATGAAATTCCGTTGAGTAGAGGGCTTGGTTCTAGTTCAGCAGCTATTGCTTCTACTTTGGTTGCAGTAAATTCTTTATTTTTTGAAAATAGATATTCTAATAGCGAACTTTTAAATTTTGCACTTTTATTTGAAAAACATCCAGATAACCTTGCTCCATCATTTTTCGGTGGGCTGGTTGCATCAGCATTAATAGAAAAAGAAGCAAAATATTATAAATTTTTAGATTTTGAAAAAAATTTTAAAGAAGAAATAAGTTTATTATTTGTTATTCCAGACTATAAAATAGATACAGAAATTTCTAGAACATTACTTTTTAATTCAGATAAAAATAAAAATATGTCACATTTAGAATATGTCGGTGGATTAAATAATTCGATTTTAAATATTATCTCTTTTGTAAATGGAGATTTTAATAGTTTAAAAGTTAGTATGAAAGATACTGTTTGGCATGAAGAGCAAAGAAAATCTAGCATTAAATTTTTTGATGATATAATAAAAATTGCAATGAATAATGGTGCATTCGGGACTTCTATAAGCGGATCTGGACCTTCTATTTTGGTTATAGCAAAGCATGGGTTAGTTGACAAAATTAAAAATGAAATTTTAAAAATTGAACATTTTGATGAAGTTGCACCACAATTTTTTGAATTAAAACCTAATTTTGAAGGAGTGAAAATCTTGTGGAAAAAATAATTGTAATGAAGTTTGGCGGATCATCAGTTGCTGATGTCCCAAAAATTAAAAATGTAGCAAATAAAGTTATTGCTAAGAAAAAAGCAGGATATAAAGTTGTTGTTGTTGTTTCTGCACCGGGAGACACCACAGACGATTTAATAAAGATGGCTTTTGATATTTCAAAAAATCCAGATTTAAGAGAAATGGATATGCTTATGTCTACAGGAGAGCAAATTTCTATATCTCTTTTGTCAATGGCAATAAAAGAAAATGGTTTTCCTGCAATATCTTTGACAGGTGGACAGGTTGGAATTAAAACAATGGGTGCGCACACTAAAGCGAAAATAAAGGATATTTCTTTAGATAAAGTTTTAGAAGAATTGAAAAAAGATAACATAGTCATAGTTGCAGGATTTCAAGGAGTTGATGAAAATCAAAATATTACAACTCTAGGGCGAGGAGGATCAGATTTGACAGCTGTAGCTTTAGCCGCAGTTTTGAAAGCTAATGAATGCGAAATATATACTGATGTAAAAGGAATTTATACAACGGATCCGAGGCTTGTAAAAGATGCAGTAAAAATAGATAGAATTTCTTATGAAGAAATTTTAGAAATGGCGAGTCTTGGTTCTCAAGTTATGCAAGCAAGATCTATAGAAGTTGCAAAAAAATATGGGGTCGTTATACATGTTAGATCTACATTTAGTGAAGAAAATGGAACACTTATTTTAGAGGAGGAAAAAGAAATGGAAGATGTAGTTGTTAGAGGAGTAGCTTTTGATAAAAATCAAGTTAAAGTTTCTATTTTTCATCTTTTAGATGAGCCTGGAGTTGCAAGTAGAGTTTTTGAAACTTTTGCGAATGCAGATATTAATATTGATATGATTGTTCAAAGTACAGCTGATAATGGAAAAAATAATATTTCATTTACAATTGACAAAAATGAATTGCAAAGAACTTTAGATGTGTTAGGTAAATTAAAAGAAAAAATAGATTTTGGAAAAGTTTTATATGATGATAATGTTGCAAAGGTTTCAATAGTTGGTGTTGGAATGAAAAGTCATAGCGGAGTAGCATCAAAAATGTTTAAAATTCTTGCAGACAATAAAATTAATATACATTTGATTTCTACTTCCGAAATAAAAGTTTCTTGTGTTATAGAAAAGGATAAACTTGAAACTGCAGTAAAGTCTATACATGCAGCTTTTGAATTAGACAAAGAATAAATTTTAAATTAAAAATTATAATAATATAAAAATTTAAAGGGAGAATTAATTAGATTTATTTCTAATAGATTCTCCCTTTTTTTATAAAAAAACTAGAAAAAATAAAAAATATATGTTATTTTGTATTAAAATTTGAGAAAAAATCTCACAAATTAAACAATAAGGGAAAATAAAAATATGTTAATAGCATTTAGTGTAGGAAATTTTTTATCATTTAAGGAGACTGTTACTTTAAATATGACAGCCTCTAGTATCTCTGAAAATGAGGATAATACTTTTGAAGAATTTTTTGGATTTGATAAGAAAACAAAACTTTTGAAAAGTGCTGTGATTTATGGTGCAAATGCAAGTGGAAAAAGTAATTTGATTAAGGCAATGAGTTTCATGAAAAATTTGATAATAAATTCATCAAAAGAATCTCAATCTGGGGAAAAAATAGAAGTATATCCTTTTAAATTTGATAAAAAAACAGAAAAAGAACCTAGTTTTTTTGAAATAGAATTCATTTATAATAGAAATAAATATAGATATGGATTTTTGGTTGATACTGAAAAAATACACGAGGAATGGTTAATTTGCCTTTTTGATGAAAAAAAAATAAATATAGAGTTATTTCATAGACATAATAATGAAATAAAAATTGAAAAAAAATTTGCAGAAGCTAATAAATTAGATGAAAAAACTAGAAAAAATGCTTTATTTTTATCAGTAGTGGCTAATTTTAATGGTCATATATCTACTCAAATAATTGAATGGATAAAAAAATACTTTATAGTTACTTCTGGTTTAAATTATGATGAATTTTTAAATTATACTATGAGAGAATTTGAAAATGAAAAATTAAAAAAAGAAATATTAAATTTGATGAAATTAGCAGATTTAGATATAGAAAATATAGAATTTGAAAAAATAGATATTGATTTAGATAAAGTTCCTTTAGAATTTAAAAAAGATGAAAAAATTTTAGAGTTAATAAAAAATAGAAAAACTATTAATACAATTCATAAACAATATGAAAATAATAAAGAAGTTGGGCAGACTAGATTAGAGTTTGGGCATGAGTCTAAAGGAACACAGAAATATATTTCATTTTTAGGTCCTATTATTGAAGTTTTGAATGAAGGGAAAATTTTAGTTATAGATGAGCTAGATGCTAGTTTGCATCCTAAATTGACACGATTATTTATAGAAATATTTCATAATACAAAAATAAATAAAAAAAATGCTCAATTAATATTTAATTGCCACGATACAAATTTATTGAATAGCGAATATTTTAGACGAGATGAAATTTGGTTTACGGAAAAAAATAAATATGGAGCAACAGATTTATATTCATTAGTAGAGTTTAAATTTGGGGATAAAAAAATTAGGAACGATGAGGTTTATGGTAAAAATTATATTTCAGGTAAATATGGAGCAATTCCTTTTATTGGAAATTTTGAATTTTTAATGGAGGAATAGTTGATGGAAAAAAGATTTAGAAAACAAATAGATTATAAAAGGAAAGAAAATACTCGAGAGTGCAAAAAGACTATTTTTATTTACTGTAACGGAAAAGAAACAGAGCCAAATTATTTTAACTCCTTTAGAGAAAAATTAAAATTAAGTGGTGTGAAAATAGAAGTTGTTGGATTAGATTATAATTCAAAAAGTTTAGTTGATTATGTAATAGAAAATAAACCTTCTGAATATGATGAGATTTGGTGTGTATTTGACAAGGATGACTTTAAAGACTTTGATAATGCAATAACAAAGGCAGAAAATAATAAAATTAATGTCGCATATTCTAATGAATGCTTTGAGCTTTGGTATTATTTGCATTTTGAATATTTAAAATCTGCATTACATAGAGACAAGTATGAAGAGAAATTAACTAAAAAATTGGGACAAAAATATGAAAAAAATTATAAAGGAATGTATGATATATTAAAAGATAAGCAAAAGATAGCTATCAAAAATGCAAAAAAGCTAGAAAATGAAAATATTCATCAAAATAAAATTCCATCACAAAGCAATCCTTCCACAACAGTTTATAAATTGGTTGAGGTATTAAATAGTTTAAGTTCATAATTTTCTATTCAAATATTCATCTATACTTTTTGCAGCTTTTTTGCCTGCTCCCATAGCAGAAATAACAGTATCAGCTCCAGTTATTACATCTCCGCCAGCAAAAATTCCTTCAATATTTGTTTCTAAATTCTCAGGATTTACAATTATATGTTTATGTTCATTTATTTTAATTCCAGCTTTTTCAGCTAATATATAGTTTGTACTTTGTCCTATAGCAATTATTGCTATATCAGCTAGAATTTCTGTAAATGAGTTTTCTATTTTTTTTACTTTTTTTCTATTTTTTCTATCTACTTCTTCTGTTAATTCCATATCTTGTAATTTTAATCCGCTAATTTGTCCCTTTTCATCTCCTAAAAATTCCAAAGGTTCTTTTAAAAAATGAAAAATTATGCCTTCTTCTTCAGCATGATGGACTTCAGCTTTTCTAGCTGGCATTTCATCTTTTGTTCTTCTATAAACAATATTTACTTTTTTAACTCCAAGTCTAAGCAAAATTCTAGCAGAATCCATTGCAACATTGCCCCCACCTATAACAATAGCTTTTTCTCCTAAATTTATTGGTGTGTCATATTTTGAAGGAATATTTGCATTCATTAAGTTTA
>CAYQVV010000041.1:0-1967 GCA_964421155.1 uncultured Elusimicrobiaceae bacterium | reverse complement strand
CCTAAATTTATTGGTGTGTCATATTTTGAAGGAATATTTGCATTCATTAAGTTTATTCTAGTTAAAAATTCATTTGCTGAATAAATGTTTTGTAAATTTTCGTTTTTTATGTTTAGAAAATAAGGGACTCCCGCTCCAATAGCTATAAAAAATGATTCAAATCCTTGTTCTTTTAAATCATTTAAAGTTAATGTTAATCCAACTGCTACATTTACTTCAAAATGGACACCTAATTTTTTTAATTCTGATATTTCATTTTCAAGCACATTTGCAGGCAATCTAAATTTTGGGATTCCGTATCTCAAAACTCCGCCAATTTCGTGCAAAGCCTCAAATATAGTAACATCATATCCGTATTTTGCACATTCTCCAGCACATTCAAGGCCAGCAGGTCCTGAACCTATTATTGCTACTTTTTTATTTTTTTTTAAAATTTTTGTATGGTCAGAATAATTATTTTTTGCTGCGAGATCAGCTACGAATCTTTCCAGATTTCCTATATTTACAGGATCTCCTTTTATTCCCATAATGCAAGCTCCCTCACATTGGGTTTCTTGAGGACATATTCTGCCTGTTATACAAGGCAAACTGTTTCTTTCTTTAATAATTTCAAAAGCTTTATCAAAATTTTTATTTTTAATTTCTTGTATAAATTTAGGAATATCAATATTAACTGGGCAGTTTTGCTGACATTTTGCTATTTTGCAATTTAGACAACGACTAGCTTCTTGCAATGCTTCTTCTTCAGAATATCCTAAAGCAACTTCATCAAAATTTTTTATTCTTTCTTTAGGATTTAATTCTTTTGCTTGTATTTTTTTGTTTTTCAAAATCATATTTTAGTTTTCCTTTAAATTATTAGAAAAGATTTATAGCTTTTCTAATTTTTTCCATATTTTTATTTGCTATTTCATTTGCTTTATTTGAACCAGTTTTAATTATATCCATTAGAAAATCTTTATCTTTTAAAACAGTTTCTCGCTTTTCTCTAATAGGAGACAAAGTTTCTTTTAAAATAGAAATTAATTTTTTTTTGCAAATTACACATCCTATTTTTCCATTTTTGCAATCGCATTCTATTTGTTTTTCTTCATTTGTATTAAATATTTTTTGTAGATAAAATATGCTACAAATATCTGGATTTCCTAAATCTGTTGCTTTTATTCTTTGAGGATCTGTGATCATAGATTTTATTTTTGTTTCTATTTCGCTGTCTGTATCTGAAAGAAAGATACTATTATTGTAGCTTTTACTCATTTTCCTACCATCAGTTCCTAATAATCTAGGTGTTTTTGTTAAAAGTGCTTTTGGTTCAATAAAAACTTCTTTATTATAAATAAAATTGAATCTTCTCAATATTTCTCTAGTTAATTCTAGATGAGGCAGTTGATCTTCTCCGACAGGAACTACACTTGCATTGTATAAAATTATGTCAGCTGTCATGAGCACTGGATAGCCCAAAAATCCTAAATTTGATATATCTTGATTTGAATGTGAAAATTCTTTTATCATATCTTTGTATGTTGGGCATCTTTCTAGCCACGATATTGGAGTAATCATTGATAATATTAAAAATAATTCAGCATGAGTTTTTACCATTGATTGTTGGAATAATATAGACTTTTTTGGATCTATTCCAATAGCTAGCCAGTCAGCAACCATTTCTAAACTGTCTGAGATTAAATTTTTTGTGTCAGAATATTTAGTAGTTAATGCATGCCAATCTGCAACAAAAAACATACAGTCATATTCGCTGTTGTTTTGCAAATTAACCCAATTTGTTAAAGCTCCTTGCCAATGTCCTATATGTAATTTTCCTGTAGGTCTCATTCCAGAAACTAGTTTTTTTTCACAATTATTTTCCATAAATATCTCCAACATACTAAAAAATGAAATAAATATAAGTTTTTATTTTATCTAATATATTAGAAAAAAGCAAAATTTTTGATAATTTATAGATATTTTGA
>CAYQVV010000040.1:5766-11471 GCA_964421155.1 uncultured Elusimicrobiaceae bacterium | reverse complement strand
GCAGTTGCAAAAGGAATAGTTTCTGTAATAAAAGGTATAGGAACTATGGTAGTAAATGCAGTTAAAGCTATGTTTAAATGGGTAGCTAGTGGTGGTATATTTACAGGGATACTGAAAGGAATAGTAGCAACAGTTGCGACTATAGGGCTTGTTGCTGTTGCTGCAGTAGCTATTACTGCAATAGTTGTGGCGGCTCCAGTTATATTGACAGCAGTTGTAGTTGCAGATGTTGTAAAAACAGTTATTAAAGAAGGATATAAAGCTATAAAAAATATAGTAAATACAATAAAAAATATAGGAAAAGTAGCAGGGACATTTGGAAAAACAGTTAGTGCAATATTTAAAGCTGCTTGGAATTTTGTTAAAGATACAGCAGTTAAAATAGTAGGGAAAATCAAAGAATTATGGGCTGGTGGTTTTTGGTCTAAAGTTGGCGCTGTATTAACAGCAATAGCTTTGCCAGTTGTAGTTGGTTTGGCTGCAATAGCAGCAGTGACTACAGCTGTAGTAGCGACAGTTGCATTAGGAGTTGTAACAGTTATAGGAGGAGATAATAGTGCTAAATTATTAAAGGATGCAAGTGATGCAATTATTGATGCAGTAAAAGGTGGAGGAAGTGCATTAAAGGCTTTTGGAACATTATTGAAAAGCACTGGAAAGTTATTGTTAAATGCATTAACAGATATGGATGCAGATGCTTTTTCTGCAGCAACAGGAGGACAAAAGGCATTGCAAATTATGCAAGGAATTTCATCTTTTATCCAGAATGTAGGAGCAATTGCAATGTTGACGACAGGAGGAATAGGAGGACTTTTCTTGGGAGTAGGCTTAAAGATAGTAGGAAAATGGTATAATGAAAATATTTTGGGGCAGAAATATTCCAGAAAATATGAAGCATCAAAAGCTGTAGAAGATCTTTTTGGTGCAGATAATTTAAAAGGAAGTACTAATTTAAATGTGTCAGAAGATCAAGTTTCTACTTTAAAACAGTTAATAGATGCACAAGGATATGTAGTTGTAGATATAGATGGAGTTGCAACAAGGTTGAATTCTACAGAATTTGATGTTTATGTTGCAAAAGGAGGAGATGTTGCTAGAGTACAAATAGAAGTTAATGGAGAACTAAAAACTTTTACATTTTCTTCAGGAGAAGGAACAAATTCTGCTTCTCAGTTGAAAAATTTAATACTTCAAGGTATGTCGTCAGCAAGTTTAAGATTATTGCAAGATGAAATCAGTAAAAATAATAAAAATTCTAGTGCAAAAGAAACATTTGCAATGATTTCGAAAGAATTATTGCAAAGAACAGATATAGGAAAGGTTCTTAATTTGTCTACGGAATTATCAAAAGAAGGAAATAAAACTCCTTTAGATTTAGATGATGAAGGAGTTGCTTTTATTGAAAATAAAAGAAAACAAATTCAAGAGCTACTAGATTTAGAAGCATCAACAAAATCTTCTGACTGGGAAAAATCTAAGCAAAAAAAAGAATTAACTAAATTAATGGAAGAAGTGGATCAGCTTCAAGTAAAAATAGGAGGGCAAGATTATACACTTAGAGAACTCAGAAATCTTACAGGAGTTGATATTTCAGTAGAGATAATAAAAAATGGAAAAGATTTGGGAGATATAAAGAGTATTATAAAAAATGTTTTAAGTAGCCCTACAGTAATACAAAATATTCAGGAAACAGTTGTAATTAGAACAAAAAGTTATACTGATATGGTAGAAGTGAATAAAACAGTTCAAGAGGCAAAAAAGAAGTTAAAAGAAGAAATGGAAACAGATTTAGAAAGTAAGGCAAAAGAATTAGAAGATACAAAAAAACAAATTGTTGAAAATGATGCAAATATACAGAAAAAACAAGATGAACTTAAAAAATTAATGAACGATTTAGATGGGAATTTAGATGAAGATGTAAAAACTCAAATAAAGAATTTAGAAGATGAAATTAAATCTTCTCAAACAAGAAGAGATGATTTAGATAATGATATGCAGGTTTTAAAATCAGATATTGATGATTTACAAAAAACAATTAGTGATGTTAGTATGAGAATGTCTGAGAGCAAAAGTGTAAGTAAAAAAATTCAATCAGAAATAGATTCCGATGTAGAACAAAAAACAAAATTAGAAGATGAGTTACAAAAAATAAAAGATGACAATGATGAAGTTATAGCTAGAAAGAGTAGATTAGAACAAGAAGACCAAGATTTAGATAATCAGAAAAAAGTTTTGGATGAAGATAATGATGCGATAGTAAAACAAATAGATGATTTGAAAAGAAAAGAAGCAGAGCAAAAAAAGGTTTTGGAAGATGCAGAAAATGATTTTAACCAGAAAAAAGAAGAAGTAGAGGAATTAAATAAACAAATTCAACAAAAAGAAAAAGAAACGGATTTAGAAGTAGCTAGAAAAAAACAACAAATTGCTGACAATGCAGAAGAAATAGAAAATTTAAAAAAAGAAATAGAAGAGCAAAAACAAAAGCAAAAATTAGAAATGGATGAAGAAATTGCTGCAAAAACTAAAGATATAAATGCAAAATATAATAAAGAAAAGAAGCAGTTGCAAGAGATTAAAAAATTAATATTAAAATATAAAAACGGAGATGATAGAGTAAAAAACGATTTGATTGTAGCATTTAGAAGAGGCTCTGATTTGGCAAGAAATTTAGAATTAACAGATGGATTTTATGCTGAAGTTATGAAAAAGGATGGATTAAAAAATCTATTGACAAGAATAGAATCGTTAGATAGTGATTTGAATTATGCTAAATCTCAAGCTTTATCAGAAATAGATATTCCAATTAGTAATGAAATTAAAAATTTACAATCAAAAATATCTGCTCTAGAAAATCAGAATACTAGATTATCTAGAAGTATAGATTCTTCAGATTCTGGATTGTCAAGTTTAAAAAGTAAATTACAAGCTGAAACTGCTAATTTAGGGAAAATGCAGTCTAAACTAGAGTCTATAAAAAGTTCTCAACCAGTAGATTTTGATGGACAAATTCAAATATTAACAAAAAAAATAGAATCTAATAATTCTCAAATAGCAGATATTTCAATTAGAAAAGTATCTTTGAAATCAGAAATTAGTTCTTTAAAAATTAGAGATACAGCAGATCTTTCTTCAAAAATTACAGATCTTTCTAGAAAAATAGAAATAAATCAAACATCTTTAGATGAGAATAATGCTTTGATAAAGAAATATGGAGAAGATTTAGATCAAATTAATGAAAAATATGAAATGAAAAAAGATGAATATACTAGAAAAGATAAAGAAAAAGAAAATTTAGATCAAAAGCTTCAAGATGATACAGATTCTATAGAAAAAATAAAAAATGAATCTAGTCAAAGCAAAATAGATAAATTAAATAAAGAAATAGAGGAACTTCAAGGACAAAAAAAATTATTTGATACTAAGGCGGAATTAGAAAAAAATATTGGGGAGTTACAGACTAAGTATAAATCATTAGATAGTGGGACAGTAGAAGATTTATATAAAAATTTAAAGGAAAAATATGGAGTAGAAGGAAAAACAGCAAAAGATTATCCTGAATTAAAATATGGAGAATTTGATCAAATCAAAAAGACTTTAGAAACTTTGGAAACTACATTGAGTGGTGGAAAATTAGATGGCTTAGGAAAAACAGGCGTAAAATTAGTTGAATCTATGGGTGGAGAAACTGCAGAGTCTTTTTATAAATCACAATATGGTCAAATATTAAATAGATATAATGATGCAGGACTATTTAGTGAAGAAAGAAAACAGCTTAAAGAGTTAATGAAAAAATATGATCAAACAGGGACAAAATTAGAGTTTAAGAGAGAAGCACAAGAAGCTTTGAAAATGAAAGAAAATTTAGATACGGAACAAGTAAAAAAATTAAACATAGAAAAAGAGTTAGCTGTTATAGAAAGTATGCAGAAAGATTTAGATTCAGATACTTTATCAACAAAGGAATTAAAATCAAAAATTAAAGCTATAAAAGAAGCTAATAATGATATAAACACAGCAATATTAAAAGATATGGAATCTATAAGGCATCAGCAAGATAAAATTTTAAAAACACAAATGGATTCAACTATGGAAGATGTAGGAGATTTTATTAAAAAAGGAAAAAATAAGGAAAAATTTTTACAAGATATAGAAGAACAAATAACTAAAAGTCTAGATAACGAAGGAAAAAATAAAATAGAAGCAGTTAAAGCTAAAAAAGAATTAGCTAATCAAGAACTTGAAAATTTAAAGCAAGATCCTGAATTAAATGCAAAAAAAATTCTGTCTTTAGAAAAACATATTCAAAACTTAGAGGAAGCCGAAACTAATATATTTAAATCTCATATTTCTGAAGATTTTCAAAAGTTGAAACAAACAATTTCTTCCTTGGATGATTCTACTCCAGTTTCAGAAAGAAGTAAAATAATGGAAGAATATAGGAAATTAATGGCAAAAAGTTTAGATGGAGATATAGCTGTTAGGGAGCAAGAAAACTCGTTAGCTGTTCAAAAATTAGCGGATAAAATGTCTGAATTACAAGCAACGAAGATACAAGCACAAAATAAGTTAGATGCATTAGAAAAACAGAGAGCAGATATATTAAGAAAAGGTGAAAATTCATCTGACATAGATAAACTGATAGAGAAAGAAAAAATGGGAATAAAGATAGGATTTGCAGAGATAAATAAACAAATAGAATCTTTTAATAAACAAATAACAGATCTTAAAATTAGCCAACAAAAGAGTATAATTTCTGCTCCTCAGTTAGATATAAGAAGAGCAATATACAATAATATAAGTTTTGAAAATTTTACTGCAGAAAATATATCAAATTATAACAAACTTTCAAAATTGACAAAGGAAAATATAGTAAGTGGAGTAAAATCTGGAGAATTAGCAATTGCTTCATATAAATATCAATATGGAGGAAAAGAAGTTGCTTTGACAAATAAAGGAATTTCTGGTTTTATAAAAGAAAATATTTCTAGTGATACATATTTATTTAAAGGGCTTATAGCTAGAGGGAATAAAGAACGATTGTTAGAAGAATATGAAGGTAAGGAAAAAAGAGACACAGAGGGGAAAAAAGCTAAGAATATAACAATAGAAGAATTAAAATCTGGAAAAGAAATGAAGAAAATATTGGAAGGAGAAGAAGTAGGAATTATTGATAAAATAATAAAAGAAGGAAAATTTTCTGATAAAGAAAAAGCAATAAAAGTATTAGAAGCAGAAATAGAAGCTTTGAAAGAAGATCCAGATGGGAAAACTTTTAAATTTTTCAATAAAACAACCACAAAAAACAAAATAGAGGCATTAGAAAATATAGTAAAATCTTTAAAAGATGGTAAGGAAGGTGAAGGAGTAAAAGCATATTTACAAGAATCTGGAGATTATGGTTTGAGAGTTTTAAAGGCTGGAGGATTTGATGCAGATTATAAATTAGAATCACAATTGCATATGGCAAAAGTTAGAAAAGAGACTTTTAATAGGCTTGGAACTGTAATTTCAGAATCAGAAATAGTAAAAGCAGATCCATCTAGAAGTCTAAAGTCAAATGTAGAAATATTATTAATAGAACAAGGTTTATATAATGAAAAAAGAAAAGATACATTATCAGAAATAGATGTTAGAAATGAAGAAGGTGGAAAGGCATTAAAAGAAGTAGCAGAAGAAATCATGACAAAAGAAATAGATGCAGA
>CAYQVV010000040.1:0-5666 GCA_964421155.1 uncultured Elusimicrobiaceae bacterium | reverse complement strand
CCTTTTAAAATACAAAGACTAAACTCTCAAGCGAATGATTTTATAGGAATGACAGATTTGACAGCAAGAAGTAAGATTAGAGATATAATTTCAAAGGCAAAAGATCAAAATGATCCAGAAGTTCAAATAGCAAAAAAAGTAGAGTTAATGCTAGATGGGAAATTAGATTTAGGAGAAGTTTTTGATGAAATGCAAACTATTATGAAACAAGGGAAGAATTCAGATATTGAAAAAATGTTTGTTTCCAAAGGAATGCAAGCAGTAAATAGAGAAATAAATGGATTAGTTGGAGATAAAATAGATAGTATAAAAGATACAATAAGTGGGCAATTTAAAACTAGAGGAGATATAAAAGGGTTAAATGATGATTTTAAAAAATATATTAGCACAGAAGTAGAAAATGCTAAAAAAGAATATTTTTCAATGTTAGACAGAGAAACAGCTAGACCAATGGAAAAAATGTTTGCATTGATGAAAGAATCAATAAAAAATACTTCAGGTGATGTTAAGATTAAAGTTAGAAATGAATATGGAGTGGAAACAGGAGCAGAAGTAAAAATATCTGAAGCCGATGCAGTTAGTTTAGATCAATATGTTAGAAAAACAAATTATGAGATTTTGGAAAAGCAATTAGGGGATGATTTAACATTTGATAAAATAATAAAAGAAGTTTTTGATGGACAAGTAAAAATAGATGATAAAGGCAGAGCGAATTTTACAAAGATGCAATCAGATGTATATAGAGCAATGATTTTGAAAATAGAAGAAGGACATTATACACATAAAGAAGGAAATAGAATAGTAAGTTCTAGGGAAACATTATTTTCCGACACAAGCAATATGAGCCAATCTCAAAATCAGCTATTGATGATGAATGCAAATGATGCAGGAGAAGTAGCAGCACTAGGAATGGGAGGAGGAAAAACAAGAGTCTATCCATTGGTTATTGCATCACAGATGTTGAGCGGGAAATCAGGAATGGCAGAGATATTGGTTTCAGCAAAGCAGGAAGTTTCAAATATGTTGGGAGTAGATGCTTCAGGAAATACAAGTGCAATGAAAAGATTTTTTGGAGTAGATATGCAAAATGGAACAGAAGGAAATGATGTTTTAGCAGGACAATTGAAAAATGCAAATGATAAAACAATATTTGTTTTTGATATAGAAACAAGAGGTCATTTGTCTCATGAAGTTAGACATAATTCAGATTTAAAGTCTTTAATGAAGATAGGAACAATAGCAATAGATGAAGCAGATGCTTTAGCACTTAGACAACAATCATTTATAAATGCGGAAAGATCAGCAGCTTCATATGATATAAAATATCAAGCAGTAAAAATATTAGAAACATATGATGAAGTATTAAAAACATTGAGAGAAAAAGATCCTGATATAGATTCAAAGGCTTTTGTTCAAGATGGAAGTGGAACTAATACAATGGATCCAGCAGTTTTGAAAGAGATGTTAAAGAAAATAGGGAAAGATGACATAATGGAAAAAGGTCTATATAAATCAGGATTAGTTTTAGATAGAAAGAATAGAGATGGACAATATCAATATATGATAGAACAAGTGTTAAGAGCAAGAAAAGAGGTAATGGGTGGAGAAACAACAGGAGGATATAAAACGGATTCTGTAAGCGGTATTCAATATGGAGTGCAAGATGGAGTAGATTTAAATTCTGTAGCAACCCAAGTTTTAGAAGCATATAATAAAAATGGCGGAAAAGTTGGAGATTTTTCTAGAGATAGTTTTGAATCTGTTACTAAAACAAGATTGGGAGAGTTTAAAGCAGAAGTATCAAAGACAACAGTAGAAGCATCATCACAAGAAATTTTGACAAGGGATGCAGGAATAGAGATAAATGTTTTTGGAGGATCTGGAACTACCTGGGGAGCAAAGAGAATAAGTAATGCATTAGCAGCTCCAGTAGTAGAGCTTGCAGAGGGAACATTTGCAGAATATGGATATAAAACAAAAGTTTTAGGAGATAAAAAATCATCAACAATAGCCGCAGAATTTGCAAATGGAGAAGTTGGGGAATCTAATTGGGGAAAACTTTTGATTCAAGATCATAGAAGCATAAAAGATAATTTGATTGAAACATTGAAAGGAAAAGTAAAAGATACAGATCCATCTATTTCAGATTTTATAGAAACAGTTTCAAAGATAACAGGAAAGACCGATAGGGTCTCAACAGCTGAATTGGCATCAGATTTAGGAGCAGATGGAAAGATAATAGATAAAGTTTTCAATAAAGAAGGTGGCGGTTATAGAAGTTTGGGAGAATTGATTAGAACAGGAGAAGTAGAATATAAGGTAGTAGAAGTAGATGGAGTACAACAAAAACAGTTTGTAGCGAGAGATGGACATGTAGTACAAGTATCAGCAATGGATATATTAAAGTCAAGAAGTGTTATAGATACAATGTTAGGAGAAGGAAAAGGGCAGGGAGTGGTTGATGCATTAGGAACAAAAAAGATATATGTAATAGATAATTATACAAAAGCCGAAAATGTTACACCTTTAGCGAAACAAGTTTCTGCAAATGAATGGACAGTATATGCAACAAATAAGGCTGGAAGAGGAATGGATTTTAGGGGAAAGATGAAATTGTTAGTTTTAGATTCTGAAAATATACCAAAGAATGATTTGTTACAGATATTGGGTAGAGCAGGAAGAGGAGCTAGTAGAGATACATTTTCTAGAGAGGTAGTAGTAAATACTAATGCTTTGAAGACAAGGTTTGAAGAAGCAAGAGAAGTAATTAATGCAGAAAAAGCTCAAATGGAAAAATCAAAATTTTTCAAAGAAGCACAAGAGGCATTCAATGGTGGAAAAGCAAATAAACAGCAACAACAAATAATGACAGACTATAATAATTTGAATAAGAAATTGAGTAACTATGATACATATATAGAAGAAATAAATAGTGGAGGAGTTCCAAAATCATCAGTAGAAATGGTGCAAGATAGTTCAGTTATTGTAGGACAACAAAAAGCAAATGGATCTTCATTATATCAAATAGGAGAAGGAGTTAGATCAGCATTATTAAAGATTCCATTAGAACAAATGATGACAAGAGCAAATCCAAAGGATAGGATAAAACTTCAAAAAGCAGTAGATGAATTAGTAAGGAAAGCTAGGGGTCAAGAAGCAGAACTATTGAGACAGATGGATGCAGAATTTAAAGATCCTAAAGAAATATTTAAAAAGATAATGGAAAGTAATTTAAAGGCAGCAGAAGATGTTTTTAAGGTATTATCTTCTGATACATTTTCATCTAAAGCTACTAGAAAAGAGTATTTCGGCGATAGTGAAGGAATTGTAAGTAAAGATTTAAAAGCAGAATTAAAGGCAAGAAGAAATGATTTACATAATGCACAAAAATTATTGAATAAAATGATGGATAATGACTGGCAAGAGCTTAGATTTGAAACAAAAAGTAAAGCAGAGTCTAGTGGTATATATACTATGTCTCAAATAAATTCATCAGATAGTCCATTTATAGCATCTCAAGTGTTAGATACAGCAGCATATATAGCAAGAGATTTGACACCTCAAAGAAAAAATGTATCTCCAGAGCAAGCAATAAAGAGTGTAAAAATAGTAAATAGTGCAATGACAGGAAATAGTAATACTGGCGCTATAATGTTTAAAACAAATGATGCAAATATAATAGCTACACAAATAGAAGATATGATGGTAAGTGGAAGCAAAAAAATAAGCCAGATTCATTTGACACCACAACAATTTACCGCTATACAAAATACTCCTATAGCAAGGCAAATATTAGAAACTGCTAATAATAGTAGAAGTTTTAATCAAAGTTCATGGTGGAATAGTAATAGAGGAAAAGTAAAAATTTATGTTAGTAAAAATGAAGAACAAATAAAGCAAGGGAATGTAATTTCATATAATGAAGCAGTAGCTAGAACTAACCAAAATATATCATTGACTAACCAAGCAGTTAAAACAAAAATGCAAGCTCAGGCAATACAAATGCAAATGAATCAGCTAATACGAGATCAACAAGCAACAGTAGTGACATTAGGAGTCAGTAGTGAAGATAGAAATTTAGATGAAAGAGCAAAAAAATTATTTGAAAGACAAATAAAGTCAGAAAAATTTGGGATATCAGAAGAAATATGGAGTAAAAAAGTTTCAGATGATGCTCAAACTTCTACCCCAGTTCCAATTATAGTAAAAGTAGATGCAGATAGATGGGATGGAATGAGTGTAAAAGAACAAGAAGATTTTAAGACAAAATTTAGAGCTGAAGCCCAACTTAGAAAAGAGCAAGGACAAGGCGAAATGCATTTATTTGTATCATCTAGTAGATTGCAAGATGTTAAAGAAAAAAAAGCAATAGCTGAGCAATTAGCATCAGCAAAGACAGAAGAACAAAAAGAGCAAGCATATATAGCAATAGAGGATAGTTATAGATTAGAACTAAAAAGCAAAGAACAAGAAGAAAAGGAGAAAATTAGACAAGCAATAATTTTGAAGCAAAAAGCAGAAGCTGAAATAAAAAAATTGGAAATGGAGAGTAGAAGTAAAGAATCAGAAATAATGGATCAAAAAATAGATGTTTGGAATAGTAAAGAAAATAAACAAAAAGAAGAAGAAAGAAAAAGATTAATAATAGAAAGACAAAAACTACAAAAACAACAAGAAAAATTAAAAGATGAAGAAGAAATTTTAAAGCAGAAAAAATCTTTATTAGTAAGAGATCAATATAGGTTAGAACAAGTAAGACAGGATTTAAAACAGGAAAATCAAAATATAACAAAAGAAAGACAATCCGTGAGGAATTTAAAACAAGAAGAAGAACAATTAAGACAAGAAGAAGAACAATTAAGACAAAAAGAAGATTTATTAATGCAAAAAAAACAAGAATTGGAAAATGAAAAAAAATCTATAGAAAGAGAAGAAGCTAGTGTAGGTTCTTTTTTTAGAAAAGCAGAAAATGAATCTGAAATAAATGATAATCAGAGAAATTTGACTGAAAGAAAAAGCCAAATATTGCAAAAACAAGAACAATTAGTACAAAAACAGACACAATTAGGAGAAAAACAAGAACAATTAGTACAAAAACAGACAAAAATGGGAGAAAATCAAAAGTTAATAGTAGAAAATCAAGGTAAAATAAAGCAAAAGAAAACTGAAATAGCAGAAAATGTAGTAGCAATAGAAGTGAAAGGAACTGAAGTCAAAGAAAAACAAGCCGTAATAGAATCCAAAGGAAAAGAAATAGATAAAAATAAAGTTAAAATTAAAATGTCTAGGTTTTCCTCAACATTAGCATCAATTGAGGACCAAGATATAGCTAGAACGACATTGCAAACTAACACAAAGCGAGCTATAGAAGAACAAGAACAACGAATAAAAGATGCAGAAGCTGAAATAGAAAGATCAAGAACTGAAATACAAAAAGCACAAACTGAATTTACAAAAAAGAAAGTATCTTTGCAGGTAGAAGGATTAAAATATAATATAATGGTAAGTGTAAAGAATTTAGAAGAAGAGGGTAGTTTCGAAAGAAAAGAAAGAATGAGTATATTAGAAACTGCAACAAAGAGATTAACGGGAATAATAGAAGCAAAAATAAAACCATTGCAAGAAGAATCAGCGGGAATAAGAAGCAAAATAGAAAGAGAACAAAA
>CAYQVV010000039.1:0-11527 GCA_964421155.1 uncultured Elusimicrobiaceae bacterium | reverse complement strand
TTCTAAAAATTTCAGCAATAAAATATTGTTTTATTCCATCAGAAAATTCTGGTTCATTTCCCTCTACAATTTTCGTAAAAACCCAAGCTAAAATATCAAGCTCTGGATCTCCTGAATTAACATGTTCCCAAATATAATCTTTTATCTTTCCATCTTTTAAAAAATTATTATATTGTTCTTTATATTTTCCATTTGAAGGAAAATTAGGATATATAAAATCTCCAACAGCTTCTTTTAATCCTTTCATGTCTTTTATTTTATAATTGAAATTATTAGAGTCTATTCCTCTAAATTCTCCATAATCTTCATAGTTTATAAATATTCTCCCCTTATTTTCTATAAAACTTTCTTCCGCCAACAAAATATTTATAGAAAAAAGACTAAATAATAAAATAAAAAAGATGATTGTTTTTCTAAACATAACGAAACTCCTTCCATTTTTCTTTATAAAAAAAATATGTAGATTTAGGTTTTCGGTCAAATCTAGATTGTTGACTAAAAATACCAAAAAAATCATCATATTTATCTTTAATTAATACTTTTTCTTGTTTATTAATTTTCCCGACTCTAGCCCAATTATCCAACCACTCAAAAATTATTATTCCTATACAATTCCCAAAACCTTTTCCAAAAATATTATTCTCTACATCTTTCCATATATTTTTATGCGCAATTAAAATATCATTATCTTCTATAAAAGAAATCGCAGTTTGAGGTAAAATTGGAAGGTCAATTTTTCTTCTCAAATCTTTCCAAAAACTATAACCAAAGCCTCTAGAAGAATTATATGTATCTATTTTCAATATATCAAAATTATTTTTGTAGTCTATCCCAGAAATTAAATCTAAATTCTTTAATCCTTTATTCGTCAGAATAATAGGATGATCTTTATCTAAAATTTTAATAAATTTAGCAATCTCATTTATAATATAAAAAGAGTTTTCTTTCTTATTATCTATATTTTTTTCAATAAATGATATCTCCCACATAAATAAATATTTTTCATATTTATGGGAATCTATTATTTTTATTATTTTTTTTTGTATTTTTGTTTTATTTTTTTGATAATCTTTTAAGTTTATAGTTATTTTAAAAACAACTCTTATCCCATACTTTTTATAAAGCAATTTCAATATATTTTTATTACTAACATTACTATCTAAAAATACAGTATTAACTCCCATTTTTTTCATTAAATAAAAATCGCCGGATCTTTTTCCTTTAATTTTAACATCAAAAGGTGCATCTATCTTCCCATTTTTATTTTCATCTTCCAAAGTCCAATCTGAACTATATAATTTATCTCCCATTTTTAAAGGAGAATAATAAACAGCTTTAACAATAAAAGGCTTATTATCAACAAATAATTGCCAATGACCATTTTTATATTTATTTATAACTATATTTTTATATTTTTTCTGTTCTATTAAATCTGAAGAATTAAAGTTTTCATTTAAATTCTTATTATAAATTAGTCTTCCAGGATTTATTGAAAAAACATCATTTTTTTTATCATTGTCAAACTTGTGTTCAATATCCACTTTAGCATCTACTATATCTATATTTAATTTTTTATATTTAGAAGTTAAAAATTTTATTCTATTTAAAGATTCTTCTCCTAAATATATAAAATCTCTAGAATATATGCTTGAATATACATCTAGAGTTTCTTTTGGAAAAAAAACTAATATTGAATAATAAGATTTTATTGCTTGTTTTATAAGCCCTGACTTTTCAAAAATCTCAGATATATAAAATTGTTTAACAGCATAATCTTCTTGTGCAGAAGATGCCCATTTTATATAAGCTAGACTCATATTTTGAAAAAATAAAAAATCCCACCTATTGCCTTCTAACATTCCTAGATTCAAATATTCAGTATATAATGGATTTGCAAAAACACTCCAAATATTAGGGTATATTCCTTCTCCCAAAGATTCAGACAACCCTCTTTCATCTAGCAAAACATATTTATAATTATCTTTATTTAAATTTTCAAAATATCCATATTTTTCATAATGAACAATATCATCTACTCCCATATCTCTCAAATAAGAATAAAGAAAATTATTAAAACAAAAAAAGAACATAAAAAATATTAAAAGTCTCATTTAAAACTCATATATCAAATTATTCTTTAACTGCACCAGCCATAACACCTTTTATAATGTATTTTTGCATCATTAAGTATATTATTATTATCGGCAAAACTGTTATTGTAATCCCTGCCATTAACAAAGGATATTCGGTCATATGACTTCCTTGAAAAACCATTAATCCTCTTTGTAAAGGCATAAGAGACTTACTAGACAAAATTAACATTGCCAGTAAATATTCATTCCAAACATTCAATGCTGTAAATATTACCATAACTGCAATAGCCTGTTTAGCTAAGGGCAAAGCAACATGACAATATATTCCAAACTTATTACATCCATCTATTTTAGCTGCATCTTCTAAATCTTTTGGCATTTTATCAAAAAAAGTTTTTAGCATAAAAATAGTCATAGCTAATCCACCATTAATTTGAGGCAAAATATAACCAATTCTTGTATTTACTAAATTTAATTTGGTCAATAAAATATACAAAGAAATAAAAGATCCGGGAATTGGAATCATCATTGTAGCCATAAACATCATAAAGAAAAAGTTTTTTAAAGGAAATTTTAATCTTGAAAACCCAAACCCAGCCAAAGATCCTATAAAAATAACACCTAAAACTACAACTATTGTATAAAATAAACTATTAAAAAAATATGTTCCAAAACTAGCTTTTGTCCAGGCAATAACAAAGTTATACCATTCCGGATTTTTAGGAAGTAAACTCATATCTGTAAAAACTGTTTGTTGCGTTTTTAATGCTGCAGAAAACATCCATAATAAAGGAAAAATACAAGAAATTGAAACTAAAATCAAAACTATTTGAGATAAAAAATTCTTTATAAAATTCTTCATTCTATATCTAAACATATAAACATTTTTATACATATTTTTTCCCTTATTTTTCTATTTTCTTTGAAATTTTTAATTGCATCATAGATAATAATAACAAAACTGCTCCAAAAACTAAACTCATAGCACAAGCATAGCCAAATCTAGAAGTTCCTGTCATTGCTGTCAAAATTCTAGTAATAGGCACTTCTGTATGATATCCTGGACCACCTTGTGTTGTAGAAATTATTAAATCATAAATTTGCATAGTTCCTAAAATTGTCAAAATAGAAACCAAAAAGAAAATAGGAATCATTAATGGAATTGTTATATTTTTAAAAACTTGTAAAGAATTTGCTCCATCTATTTTTGCAGCTTCGTAATAATCTCTAGGAATACCCTGCAATCCTGCCAATAAAATAACAAAACCCCAACCAAAACCTTTCCACATATGAATTATAGCTATAGAAAATAATGCAGTTTTTGGATCTGCAAGCCATGCTTTTGAGTATTGACCTAGACCTATTAAAGAAAGCAAATGATTTAAAAAACCATAACTTCCATCATATATCCAATTCCAAATTAACCCGACTACTATTCCTGACAAAACCGGTGGCAAATAAAAAATAACTCTATACGCTTTTGCTCCTTTTATATCTCTATCACAACAAAAAGCCAAAAACAAAGCTAAACCATTTTGAAAAGTCAAAGCTAGCAATGTTATATAGCCAGCATTTAACATTGATTTCCACCAAATTTTATTAGAAAAAATAATATCTTTAAAATTATCCAATCCAACAAATTTCATAGCAGTAGAAATACCATCCCATTCAAAAAAGCTTAATTGAAAAACTTTAAAAATAGGATATAAACTGAAAACAAAAAAAAGAATCAATGCTGGAATTACAAAAAGATAACTTGTAAAAACATCTTTATATATATCTAATTTTTTATTCATAAATTTTATCCTATTTTATTTTCTATTCATTTCTCTTTCTTTAACTCTTTGAACTTCTTCTAAAACATCTAATGGGGTTCTTTCTCCTATTATAATAGATTGAATACCTTTATTTAAAGTTTCTGAGACACTAGGATATTCTGTAAAAGCATAATTTCCAGGATGAATTGCTTTATCCATATTTTTTGTAAAATCTTTCAATATTGTAGGAATATTTTCTAAACTTTCTTTATTAGAAGGAATATTTTTAGTAGTTTCTGATAAATATACTTGTTGATCCTTATCTGTCAACCATTTTAAAAACTTAATTGCTTCTGCTTTATTTTTTGAATTTTTATTAACCATAAAAGTACTGCCAGCACCACCCCAAATAACTGTTGAATTTTTTTCATTATATGCAGGAGGCATCATAACTCCATATTCTAAGTTTGGATTCATTCCATTATAAACATTAACACACCATGAACCATCAAAATTTATTGCAGCTCTTTCGTTAGCAAACATCTGTTCAGCAGTTTTATTTATCATAGAAATTGTCCCTGTAGCCAAACAATTATTTTGCTTAAGTTCTTCAAATAAAGAAAGAACTTTTACCCAATCAGGATCTGTATAAGGCACATCACCTTTAATAGTAGCTAAAACTTTTTCAGATCCCATTATGTTATAAGCATAAATGGAAGAAAGACAATCTAAAAGCCATATTTCACCAAAACCACTAACCAATCCTTGAAAACCAGCTGCATTCAATTTTTTATTAGCTTCTATAAACTCTTGCCATGTTTTAGGAGGATTCTCTGGATCTAAACCTGCTTCTCTAAACATTTTTTTATTATATAAAAACTGTATATTAGAAATATCTATTGGAACTCCATATATTCCACTTTCAACTCCAAAAGAATTTCCTTCTTTAAATTCATTTATACTAATAGCACCTTCAAAAAATTTATTCTTCCACTCTGAATTATTAGCTTCCATATCTTCTTTCAAATTAGCTATATGCCCTGCTTTTATAAAACTAGCAAAATCTCTTTTTTCACTCAATACACTAAAAACATCTGGTAATGTATTTGTTTGTGCTGCAGCTTTAACTTTTGATGCATATGCTTCTGATGGAGCATACAATTCAAAAGAAACTTCTACTCCATAAATTTCTTTATATTTATTTGCTAATTCTATAAAAGCATCATCTCTATCTGTCATCCAATGCCAAATAATAATTTTGTTTATTTTTTCTTTTTTAGAACAACCTGTAAAAGATATACTTATTAAAAAAACTGAAATTAAAAAATACATTAATAATTTTCTGATTTTCATCTAAAACAACTCCTTTTATTTTAAAATACATAAGTTTTTAAATTACCATATTTTGATTTTTATGTCAATCTTATATCTAAAATTTAAAATTTCCAATGTGCTAAAATTGTTTCTCCAGCTAATACAGTTTGATTTTTTACAACATTTATTTGAACATTTTCTGGAATATAAATATCTACTTGAGAACCAAACTTTATCATTCCATATAATTCGCCCATAGAAACATCATCATTTTCATTTTTCCAGGTAACAATATTTCTAGCAATTAACCCTGCTATCTGACTACATATAATTTTTTTTTGTCCATCATTACTTTCAAAAACAACTAGATTTTGTTCATTTTCTATATGAGCATTAGGATTCATCGCAGGCAAAAATTTTCCATTTTTATAATCTATTTTTATGATCTTTCCACTAATTGGACTTCTTTGAACATGAACATTAAAAACTGATAAAAATATTCTTATTACTTTACATTTGGTCTGCAAAACTTCATTGTATTCTTCTACTATTTCCATTATCTTTCCATCAGCTGGACATAAAATATATTTATCATTAACTTTTATATTTCTTTTTGGATTTCTGAAAAAATATACTGAAAATAATGAAAAAATAAAAAATAAAGAAGAAATAAACAAAAAAACTTCTAAAGAATAAGCTCTACCAACTATAAAAAAACATATTGAAATTATCAAAAAAAATTTTATATTTCTAAAACCTTCTTTTACTATCATAAAAACTCCTTTTTTTTAATTAAAATTCATATCCTTTTTCAAATGCTTCAATATTCAAATCTAAAACTTTTTTCTTTTCTGCAAAAGCCTCTTTTATTGCTAAAATAACACTTTCTTTATCCAAAATTTTAGCTATCTTTATAAAAGTTCCCAAAAGAACCATATTTGCAGACAAAGCATTTCCCAAATCATCTGCTATTTTATTTGCATTCACTTTTATTTTTTTTATATCTGGACTCAAAATATTTTCATCATCAGTAACCATATCAGAATTCATTATAATTATTCCACTTTTTTTTATTTGCTTATGATATTTTGTCAAAGCGACCTTTGTAAAACAAACAAAAACATCTGTGTCTGAAACTATTGGAGATCCTATATAATCATCGGAAATTATAACTTGACATTTTGCTGCTCCACCTCTAACCTCTGCACCATAAGATGGAAAAAAAGTAGAAAATTTTCCCTCAGTAGCTGCAGCCTGGCATAAAATGCCTCCTGCTATCATAATTCCTTGTCCGCCATAACCACTAATTACTATATTTTTTCTCATTTTATATCCTTATAAACTCCTAATTTAAATTCATTTTGTATTTCATTTTCTATTCTTTTCATAGAATCTATAGGAGATAATTTCCAAGCAGTTGGACACATTGACAAAATTTCAACAAAAGAAAAACCTTTTCCGTCAATTTGATTCTGCAAAGCTTTCTTCATTGCTTTTTTTGTTTTTATTATATGTTCTGGGGAATGCAAAGAAGTTCTTTCTATATAAGCAACCGCTTGTATAGAACTTAACAATTCGCTAACTTTTATAGGATACCCATCAATAATAGTTCTCCCATCAGGAGTAGTGGTGGTTTTTTGCCCTTCTAATGTTGTAGGAGCCATCTGCCCACCAGTCATTCCATAGCAAGTATTATTTACAAAAAATACCGTAATATTTTCACCCCTATTAGCAGTATGTAAAAGCTCATTTCCACCTATCGCTGACAAATCTCCATCTCCCTGATATGTCGTTATAATTTTATCCGGCATTACCCTTTTTAAAGCTGTAGCGACTGCAGGAGGTCTACCATGAGCCGCTTCAGCAGTATCAAAATTCCAATAAAAATAACCAAAAACAGCACATCCTACTGGAGCAACTGCTACAATTTTTTCCCTTATCTCAAGTTCATCTACTATTTCAGCAAACAATCTATGGACTATTCCATGTCCGCAACCAGGGCAATAGTGTTGTTTAACTGGTTTCAAACTTTTAGGAGCAATATAATTCATTTTAAATCCTCTTTTATAGATAGATATTTACTCATCTCATCAACATACTTTTTATTTTTTCTAAAATTACATATGTCTCAGGAAGATCTCCGCCCGGGACTCCATAAAAATCTACAGTATTTCTACCATTAACTGCAAGTCTAACATCTTCTACCATTTGTCCCATAGACATTTCTACAACTAAAACTTTTTTAGTCTTTGCTATTTCATTCAATCTTTCTGAAGGAAAAGGAAATGCTGTTTTAAGTCTAAAACAACCAACTTTTAATCCTGCTTTTCTAGCAAGCATACAAGCATCTCTATTAATTCTAGAACTAATTCCATATGCTACTAAAACCACTTCTGCATCTTCTATAAACTCCTCTTCCCAATCAAGCTCATCAATCATTTTTTTATATTTATCTGCAAGCAAATAATTTCTCTCTGTTAATTCGCCTTCATCCATATACAAAGATCTAATAAATCTAGGTTCTCTATTTTTACATCCTGTCAAAGCCCAATCTGAAGTATCAAAAACTGCATTATATTCATCTATATTAAAATTTTTAATTTGTCTTTTTAAAACATCTTCTAAAGGTTTTAATTCAACTTTTTCCATCATTTGACCAATTATACCGTCTGATAAAATAATAACGGGATTTCTATATTTAAAAGCTAAATAAAAAGATTTTATTGTCATTTCATACATTTCTTGAACAGATGCAGGAGTTAAACAAATCATTTTACAATCACCGTGCCCACCGCCCTTAACTGCTTGAAAATAATCGCCTTGAGCTCCTGATATATTTCCAAGTCCAGGACCTCCTCTTTGAACATTTACAAGAACACATGGAAGCTCACATCCTATTAAATAAGATATTCCTTCTTGCATCAATGACATTCCAGGAGAAGATGATGATGTCATTGCGATTTTCCCTGCAAGTGCTGCACCAAATGTCATATTAATTGAAGCAAGTTCAGATTCTGTCTGTAAAAAAACTCTATTTTCCTGTCTCATTCTAACTGACATATATTCTGTAATTTCATTTTGAGGAGTAATAGGATATCCAAAATATGCTTCTAATCCTGCTTTTATAGCACCTTCTACTAAGGCATAATTGCCTTTTAACAATTTAATCATTTATCACCTCTATAGCACAATCTGGACATACAATATAGCATCTTCCGCATCCTTTGCATTCTTTTCCAGAGGCTTGTTTAACATAATGTCCACCAGAACTATTAAAATCTGTGCTCATTTCTAAAACTTGAAATGGACATACTTTTACACACATTCCACAACCTTTACAAATTTCTTTTTTGAGATTTAATTTATTAGTCATTTTTGATCCTTAAATCAATGATTTTTCTGAAAATAATAAAGATATTGGTTTTAATTCTATCAAAATTTAATTCTTTTTTCAACAGTTGACTTTTTTTATTTTGACAAAAACAATAAAGATTTTGGGAAAAACTTTAATATATCACTTGCTATTAAACTTATTTCTCCAAGCTCTTTTTTAGCAAAATTACCTGATAAAGCATGCAAGTAAACTCCTATTTTGGCAGCTTCTAAAAAAGGAATATCTTTAAACTGAGATTTTATTCCAGCAATAATACCAGACAAAACATCCCCACTTCCTGCCGTTGCCATTCCAGCATTTCCAATTATATTTTTATAAGTCACTTCTCCATCTGAAATAACAGTTTCTTTCCCTTTTAAAATACAATTTATTTTATTAATTTTTGCTAATTCTTGACATAAAAGAAATCTATTTTCTTTAACAAAATTAAAATTTTTTATATTTAAAAGTCTTTGAAATTCTTTTTCATGCGGAGTAATTAAAATATTATTTTTTATATCTAAATTTTTAAAAAAATCTATCTCAAAATTATTCTGTATTTGTTCTTTATTGTTAGAAATTGCAAATAACCCATCAGCATCCAAAAGAATATCTATTTTTAAATCTATCAATATTTTCAAAAATTCTTTAACAAAATTTTGTGTCTCTAATTCTCTTCCTATTCCTGGTCCCAAAACTACAATATCTATTTTCTTTTTTATTAAAAATTCTTTCAAAAATGCTGTAGATTTTTCATCAAAAAAACCTTTAAATTTTGTATCTGTAGGAACTGGCAATGTCATACACTCTACAAAATGAGACATAGCAGAAACGATCAAACCTTCTGGGACAGCAACTGTAACAAGTCCAGCACCTGCTCTCATGGCTGAAGTTGCAGATAAAACACTAGCCCCAAGCATTCCAAGACTTCCTGCAACAACCAAAACATGACCATAATCATATTTGTTTGTGTCAAATTTCCTTTTATGTTCATCAAAAAATTTTTGAATTTCTTTTTCTTCAATATTTAAAATTTTTTGCATTTTTTGTCCCTAAATATTAAAAATTTTTTCATTATAAATTTGCTTCAGAAATTTTTTAGATTCCACATCATTTGCTTCGCAAATCTCGGATATTGCATATCCAGAGGCGGAATGACATTGAAAAAAACTACCCAGACAACTTCGTGTCAAGACACTTCGTTGCCACTCCTTCAAAATTGAAGGGGAATTTTTAATTCCACTCTACTAGAGGGGAAGTCTGTAATTTTTCCAAAAATTACGACTAACAGTAATGATAAAAAAAAATTATCAGCCTTAGTTATTCTATAAAATTTTCAAAATATCATTTCATTGTCTCTGATTATTATTTTTTATCCTCTTTAATCAACTTTTTTCTAATCAAAAAAGTTGCAAAAAGATTATTTCGCTCTAGTACAAAAATATAGGCTAAATATTCATTTTAGACAGGGAGTTCGCTATACTCGTTGCTAATAAGCAACTCGGACAACGCATCACTTCATCTTGTCTAAATTCATATTTTACACCTTATATTTTTGTAAGTCGCTCATTAAAAAAAAACTACTTTTTAAATAAACAATAAATTTTATTTAAATTTATTGTTATTTCCTTGTCTGTCGGCTAAATGTGTGAGCCTCATTAAATTTTTAAAAATATCGCCTTTATTTATATGGTTAAGTCGGTTTTTATGCTAAAAACTAAATGAGGTGCGAGTTTTTGCCGACACAAAGCCAGCGGAAAGGTTACAAAGGAAAACCCTCGGCAATTGAGAGGGTTTTCCTTTGATAAACAAGTCTATGGTAATCTATAAAAATTTTTCAAAAAATCCATTGGGGTGTTTCTTTTTATTTTTTTAAAGAAAAACTACCCCGTCAACTCCGTGTCAAGACACTTCGTTGCCACCCCTTCACAGAAGGGGAATTTTAGAAAAAAGATATAGATGTGAAAATCAAATTTCGTTATTACCCCTTCACAGAAGGGGAATTTTTAAAATTCAAACTCTATCTGATTATTAATTTTTTCACTATTTTTTCTTTTTTTCTAAATTTTTTTTAATTAAATAATTCTCATCAGAAATTACTGACCTACCCAATTCTTTTTCTAATTCTTTTCTTGCTATTCCTGCTATCTTTCCACCTCTTGATGCATCTTTTTTTAATTTCACTAACCCTTTTGAATCTTCTGTTCTGTGTATCTCTATTGTTGATCTTTCCCCTAACATTGTAAATATTAACTCAAAATCATCCATATGATCTCTTAAATTCTCTCTTTTTAAACCTTTCAATTCCTTGTATTCACTCGGTGTCAAACCAAAAGATGCCTTTGAAATCTCTGCTGTCAAAATTTCATAATCTTTGTTATTTTCTGCACCTCTTCTTTGCCACTCATCAGTAAGTTCTTCACGAATTGCAATTCCACGAAGTCTTTTTTCTATCCAATCCTCTGAATACCCTTTTAATTTATAAAGCATTCTCGTTCTTTTTGTTGCAAGTTCTGGATCCTCTATTTCTTGCACTCTTTCATATCCAACTTTTGCAAGCCATCTTTTAAATGGTTCTGCTTTTGGACTGGGAATTGATTGAATAATACGAAATATACCTTCTGTATTCGCACAATCTGTTTGCCTCATTTTTCCGTCTTCTGCTAAAAGTTTCAAACCGTGACAAAATGTCACACTTTCATTTGATTCTTCCTTTAATCTTTGTTTTAATTTTCGCCAATATGCTCCAGCATCTATGCTGTCAGTCAATACAAAACAAACATCCACAACTGAAAACCACCATTCATCTTTGTAAATGGTTTTTCTAACTTTTTTACCTTTAAAAAGAGTTATTTTGGTTGAGTCCATTTTAGTTTTCCTTTTCTCTATTTCCCTCTTTCAAAATGGAAATCTGTAATTTTTCCAAAAATTAAAACTAGGGATGCTTCTTTTTATTTTAAAAAAAACTAACCCGTCAACTTCGTGTCAAG
>CAYQVV010000038.1:9876-12090 GCA_964421155.1 uncultured Elusimicrobiaceae bacterium | reverse complement strand
GTGTAAAAAAAATGTTTGCATTAACATATGTAGATAAATTTTTTATGAAAAGTGGATTTAAAGTTGTGAACAGAGATGATTTGCCTCAAAAAATTTGGAGGGAATGTATTAATTGTCCAAAATTCCCTGATTGTGATGAGATAGCTGTTTTAAACGATAATATTTAAATATATTTTATGCATAATTTGCTATTATAGTATAAGTCCCGTTGTATGTTCCAGCTAACGAATTTGCAGGGATAGTTACTCTAGCTCCAATATTCAAAATAACATATCCAGAATAATTTGTTTTTAAAGAAGTTCCAGTAGGAGTGTATGCAAAATTATTTAAAGTCAATGTCCCAGATGGCCCAGTTAGTCCCGAAGAAGACAAAGATGCGGTCACAGTTGTATTTGAATTTCCTGTTATATAAATTTCTGCTTTACTAGAAGCAGGATTACCATTTAGTGAAAAAGCAAAAGCATCTCCACTAGTGACTGTTACAGCTCCTGTTGTTTGTGATAATGTTACAACACTTGAGCTAGTTTTTCCAGTGGCAACCTCTCCGAAACACATTCTAGTTTTTTCTGATATTTGAACTCCCAAAGAAGTGCTTACTATAGTTGCATTCATAGTTAATCCAGTTTTTGAAAATGTTTGGTTATTACTATTTTTGAATGATAAATTATATGTTCCAGAATAGTTTCCAGTAGATTGATTAGCAGCTATAGTTATTGCAGCATTTATATACAAAACTATTTTACCTTGGGAATCAAAAGTCAAAGAATTGCCATAAGACATGCTAGCAACAGTTATTTTTTTTGTTCTTTTGATATTAAATTTTGTTTTTTTTTGTTACTATATTCTATTTCTATAGGGAAAGAATGTTTTGATTTTATAAAAATAGTAGATCTATTTATATCTATTTTTGTTTTTAAAATTGGAAAAATTTCTTGAAAAGAATTTATGTTTAGATATAATTTTTCAGAGATTATTTTTGATTCTTTATTTAGATTTATTTTTGAATTTTTTGTTATTGCTAATTTATTTTTTAAATCTATTTTAAAATAATTATCTTTTGAAAATATCCAACCAGAAATTTCATCTTTTTTTTCATCTTCTAAAAAAAACCAATGCCGGTTAATGTATCTAAAATAGGAATAAAAATATCGTTATTTATTATTATTGCATCTATATTATATTCTAAATATATATCGTTTACATTAATTTCTAGAAAAATAAATTCATTTTCTTTTGAAAAAATATTAATTGAAAATGTATAAAATAAAACAAAAATAAAAATACTAATTTTTGATAGTATATTTTTCATTTGCTAGTATGATTTCTTTGTTGTTTTTTGTTTCAGAGTATTCTATAACGATTTCTTTTTTTAATAATTCTTGATAAGAAAAAGGAATGCTTTTTTCAATATCTTTATATAAACTCAAAGATATAATTCTTTCATTTACAGATAAATATATAGATAGTTCTTTTATTGTTGCAATAACTTTATTGTCTATTTTTATTTTTAAATCTCCTCTTAGAGATTTGTTTCCAGTTCTAGCTATTATAAATTTTAAATTTGGAATATTATCAGTTTTATCTAAATAAATATTTTTAATTTTTGCAGTAGCTGACAAATTCCCTTTTCTAATAATAATAGGGATAGAAACTCCTACTAGCATTTTTATGTTTATATTCATTCCTTCTTTTATTTTTTCGTCATTTTGAAATTCTACACTTTCTGCAATCGGACTTATTAATAAATGGGACTTGTATTCTCCATCTGGAGTATTTTCATTTAGATTTTTTTTGATTCTTATTATTTGAAAAGATGCTTTGTTTTCGTCTAGGTTTTCTAAATCTTTTGGATATAAAGAAAATGTTCTAGGAGAAAATCTAATAAAATCATCTGCAAATAATTCATTTTTAAATGGAGTTTTTACTTCTTCTAATCCCCCATCAATTAATTGTTTAAAGTGAGTTAATGATAATCTATAAGATAAAGGCGTATCTCCTTTGTATACAACTTTAACTGTTTTAATATATTTTCTTTATCATCAGAATCAAAAACTACAGATTCCGGAGTAATTAGTATATTTGCTTCTAATATATTTAGAAAAAAAATTAGAACCATAGTAAATATAAAAATTTTTTTCATAATTTCTCCTAAATTAGATATTTTTTTTATTTTCCTCAGCAAAAGTTTTTCTTATATAAAAAGGTTTTATTTTT
>CAYQVV010000038.1:2316-9776 GCA_964421155.1 uncultured Elusimicrobiaceae bacterium | reverse complement strand
TGCAATGTTTTTATTTAAATCAAATATTTTTGTATAAAATTCTTGTCTTAATGCATCAGATAAAGTAATTACAAAATCAAATTTTTTTTCTGAATTTATTTTCAATCCTATATATTCAAGCATATCTAAATTTATAATAGGAATAATATTTATATTACATATTTGGGCGAAAGCTCTAGCAAAACTTACCCCAACTCTAATTCCAGTAAAAGATCCCGGTCCAATATTTATAACTAAACTATTTATATTTTTTGGTAAAATATTATTTTTTTTTAACAAATCATTTATTAAAAAAATTAATCTATCGCTATGTATTAATCCATCGTTAATTTTTGTAATATAAAAATTGTTGTCTATTTTTAGACTTACTTCACAGATTTTTGATATCGTGTCTACACCTAAAATTATCATTATTTTATCCTAATTTTTTTATATTAATAGTTCTTTCTTGTTGATTTATATTTTTTATTGATGAAAAATCTATTTTATTGAATCTGTAGTTTATGTTTATTTGGTAAAATGTATTTTGTTGAGATTTAGTATTTTTCCATAATTCTTTGGCTCTGTCAGCCCATTCTATAATACATATATTTTCTGTTGAGTTTATCATTTCTTCCCAACCCAAATACAAAATTTCTTCTATGGATTCTAGTCTGTATAGGTCAAAATGATAACATTTTATATTTTTTGAATTAAATGATATATCGTACTCATTTATTAGTTTGAAAGATGGACTGTTTATTATATTTTTTACGCCTAATGATTTTAAAAGGCTTTGAGTAAAAATAGTTTTTCCAGCTCCTAAATCTCCAATGAGGAATATATTATCTCCAAAATTTAGATTTTGGGCAAATTTTTTAGCTAACACTGCAGTTTCTTTAGAAGAATTAGATATTATATCTTTATTAAAATATAGATTTTTTTTGTTTATGGGTTTATTTTTTGATGTATTCATTTTTTTATTAAAATAAAAAAAGGATCTTTTTGTGACAAAAAGATCCTTTCTAGAGTTATTAAATTTATAAATTTAAAATTAAATTTATTTTTTTGTTTTTCTTCCAACTAATTCGTCTATAGAAACATTAAAAGCATCTGCTAGTTTTGTCATTGTTTGAATAGTAGGATGTGTAGCAACATTTTGTTCTATTTTTGTAATTGCATTATAAGATAGACCTGATTTTTCTGCTAATTTTTGTTGTGACCAGCTCATTTTTTTTCTTAATTCTTTTACATTTTTATATAACATTTTAAGCCTCTTCATTTCGTAGATTTTTATTTAAATTTAACATTTATCAAAAGTATAATAATTTTTTTATAAAAATACAAGAAATTTTATGTTTATTTTTTTTAATATTATTATAATAATTTTTGACATATTTTTCTATTTTATATATTATATTTGAAAATTATATCAAGTAAAAAATCAAAATTATTTTTAAATGCGGAGCAAAAATATGTCAGATACTATGCAAAAAGACAATAAGATAAACTTGCCTAAAACTAATTTTTCTATGAAGGCTAATCTTTCACAAAAAGAGCCTATTATGCAGAAGGATTGGGAAGAAAAAGGCATTTATAATAAAATATTAGAAAAAAATAAAAATAATGAAAAATATGTTTTACATGATGGACCTCCATATGCTAATGGGCAGATACATCTTGGGCATGCTTTGAATAAAGTTTTAAAAGATATAATTTTGAAATACGAGGGGATGCAGGGGAAAAATGTTCCTTTTGTTCCGGGTTGGGATTGTCATGGACTGCCAATTGAATATCAACTTTTGAAAGAGATGAATACAGATAAAAATAGTGTTGATCAATTAAAATTCAGGAAAAAGGCAGCAGCTTTTGCAGAGAAATTTATAAAAATACAGAGAGAGGGTTTTAAAAGACTGGGAATTTTTGCAGACTGGGAAAATCCATACTTAACTTTATTGCCAAAATATGAAGAAAATATAATAAAAGCTTTTAGAACTTTAGTAAATGAAGGCTATATTTATAGAGGATTAAAGCCTGTTTATTGGTGTGCGAATTGTGAGACTGCTTTGGCTGAAGCTGAAATAGAATATGCAAATCATACATCTTCATCAGTTTTTGTTAAGTTTCCAATTAATGGCGAATTTGTTGGAGAAAAAGATTTAAAAATAATTATTTGGACAACAACCCCATGGACTTTACCTTCAAATGTTGCTGTAGCTGTAAATCCAAATTTTGATTATGTCCTTTTTGAAGTTAAAAAAACTTCTAATAAAAATATTAGTGAAAATGAAAAATTTATAATTTCGAATGATTTATTAAATAAGGTTGCAGCAAAATTAGAAATACAAGAATTTGATATTTTGAGGACTTTAAAAGGAACAGATTTAGAACATATAAAATGCCAATCTCCCTATAGAAAAGATTTATCAACTGGTATTTTAGCTGATTATGTTACTATGGAAGATGGAACTGGAATCGTTCACATTGCACCTGGACATGGAGTAGATGATTATATTGCTGGTAAGAAATATAACTTGCCTATAATAGCTCCTGTGGACAATAAAGGAAATTTTACTAATGAAGTAGAATATGAAAGATTAGTTGGGCAAAATATTTTTAAGGCTAATCCAATGATAATTGAAGATTTAGATAATAGAGGATTATTGCTTAAAACAGAAAATATAGAACATAGTTATCCGCATTGTTGGAGATGTAAAAGTCCAGTTATTTTTAGAGCTACAAGTCAATGGTTTTTGAATATGGAGCATAAAAATTTGAGGCAGAGAATTTTGGATATATGTAAATCTGTTAAATGGATTCCAGAATATGGGTATAATAGAATAGTTGGAATGATAGAAAATAGACCTGATTGGTGTTTATCAAGGCAAAGACTTTGGGGAACTCCAATACCTGCATTTTATTGTAAAGATTGTGGAAAGCTTTTATTGTCTAATGAAAGTATGTTAAAAGTTGAACAGGCTTTTGCAGAAAAAGGCAGTGATGTTTGGTTTTATAAATCTGCTGAAGAAATTTTAGGTGATGATATAAAATGTAGCTGTGGCAGTAGAAGTTTTGAAAAAGAGCAGGATATTTTTGATGTTTGGTTTGATTCTGGAGTGAGTTCAGAAGCCGTATTGAAAGAAAGGGAAAATTTAGGGTATCCAGCAGATTTGTATTTAGAAGGATCTGATCAGCATAGAGGTTGGTTTCAAGCATCATTGATTGTTGCAGTAGCATTACATGACAAAGCTCCATTCAAAACAGTTTTGACACACGGGTTTACTGTTGATTCAGAAGGCAAAAAAATGAGTAAATCTGCAAAAAATGGTATGGCTCCTCAGGAGATTATGGATAAATTTGGAGCAGATATTTTGAGACTTTGGATAGGTAGTATAAACTATCAGGAAGATATGAGGATTTCAGATAATGTTATTCAACAGATGGTAGATGCTTATAGAAAAATTAGAAATACTGCAAAATATATTCTTGGGAATTTAGATGGGTTTGTTTTTGAAGATCAAAAAGTTGAATATAGCGAAATGCAAGAAATAGATAGATGGATATTGGCTGAACTTTCTATTTTGAGTAAAAAAATAATAAAGCATTTTGATGATAGAAATTTTTATTTGGTTTATAAAGATTTTTATAATTTTTGTAATGTTGAGTTAAGTTCTTTGTATTTTGATATTTTGAAAGACAGACTTTATGTTATGTCTCCAAAAAGTAAAGAAAGAAGATCTGCGCAGACTGTGTTGTATTATTTAGCTAGTTTTTTGACAAGAATGATTGCTCCATTTATGCCTTTTACAGCAGAAGAGATTTGGGAGAATTTTTGTAATAAGACAGATAAAAAAGAAAATATTTTGTTAGAAGATTTTGTTGGTACTTCTAAAGAAGAACAAAATTTGATTGAGCTTTGGAATTCAGATTCAAAAAATTTAGAAAAATGGAAAAATATTTTTGAATTTAGAAAGGTTTTATTGAAGAAAATAGAAGAAAGAAGATTAGAGAGGATAATTGGAAATTCTTTGGAAGCAAAAATCAAAATATTTATTCAAAAAGAAAATGATTTGTATAATTTTTTTGAAAATAAAGAATCAGAAAAATTTTGGGCTCAAATTGCAATAGTTTCACAAGTAGAAATAAAAATAGATAAAGATTTAAAAAATAATGATTTTATATTAGAAGATAATAATGTTTTTGTTTTTGTGGAAAAAGCTAGTGGAGAAAAATGTACTAGATGTTGGAATTGGGCGGATAAATTAATTCAAATTGATGAAGATCAAAAAGTTTGCGACAGGTGCATAGGGTTTTTGAAAGAGTGGTAATAAGTATTTAAAGTGATATTATATAAAATAAAAATTTGACTATAAAAAATAAATTTTATATAATTCTCAAATTATGTTTTTATAAATGGGAGAAATAAGATGAAAAAAGATATACATCCAAAGTATGAAACTACAAATTTTACATGTATTTGTGGGAATAAAATGGAAATAGGATCTACAAAAACAGATGTTAAAATAGAAATTTGTTCAAAATGCCATCCTTTCTTTACAGGAGAACAAAGATTTGTTGATACAGCAGGAAGAGTTGATAAATTTAAAAAGAAATATGGCGATTATAAGAAAAAATAAAATATTTTTAAAAAATTTTAATAAATATGACAAGGCAGTTCTAATTTTTTGGAATTGCCTTTTTTTATTTTAGGAGTAAAAAATGGTTTGTAAATGTGGATGTAAAAATAAAGATGAAAAAAAAATAACTTATAAAGATGCAGGAGTTGATATTGAGGCAGGAGATAGTTTAGTTGATAGAATAAAAGTTTTGACTAAAGTTTTGCCTACAAAAGGTATGCTCGGCGGAATTGGAAGTTTTGGTGGAGCTTTTCAGCTTGCAAACTATAAAAATCCAGTTTTGATTTCAGGGACAGATGGTGTAGGAACAAAATTGAAATTAGCCTTTATGCTTGATAAACATGACAGTGTTGGAATAGATTTAGTTGCTATGTGTGTGAATGATATTATTACAAGTGGTGCGAGTCCATTATTTTTTTTAGATTATTTTGCTACTGGGCATTTGTCTGTTGATAAAGCAGAGCAAGTTATCAAAGGTATTGTTGAAGGCTGTAGGCAATCAGATTGTGTTCTATTAGGCGGAGAAACTGCTGAAATGCCAAATTTTTATGAAGATGGGGAGTATGATTTAGCAGGGTTTGCAGTAGGTGCAGTTGAAAAAGAAGAAATGCTTGACGGAAAAAATATAAAAATTGGAGATGTTGTTATTGGAATTCCATCATCAGGAGTTCATAGCAATGGATTTTCGTTGGTGAGAAAAGTTTTTACAGAAGACGAATTAAAAAAATATGCAGATAAATTGATAGTTCCAACTAGAATTTATTGGAATGATTTAAAACCTTTGCTTGAGAAAAAGATTGTTAATGGACTTGCACATATTACTGGTGGAGGATTGCCGGGAAATGCTAATAGAATGTTTGTAAAAGACGCTAAAATTGATATGCAGATAGATACAAAAGTTATAGAAATTCCAGAAATTTTTAACATTATACAAAAGCATGGAAATGTTGATACTGATGAAATGTATAAAGTTTTCAATATGGGAATTGGAATGGTGGTTGTTGTTAAAGAAGAAAATGCAGATTTTGTTTTAAAGACTGTAAAAGATAGTAAAGTGATAGGAAAGATAATACAAGGTAATGGCGAGGTAAAGTTAGTTTGAAAGAAATAGGAGAAAAAAATGGCAATAAAGTTTGAGACTGAAAAAGAACCGATAACACAAATATTTAAAAAATGGTATAGAATTCCACAATATCAAAGACCATATGTTTGGCAAAAAGATAATGTAATTCAATTATTAGAAGATATAAATGATAGTTATGAAAATGATAAAAATTCTGAATATTTTTTAGGTTCAATTGTTTATCAAAAAAGAAAAGAAGATAATTGTGAAGAAAATGATATATTAGATGGACAACAAAGATTAATAACAATATTTTTAATAATTGCAGTTATACGAGATTTAACAGAGAATGAAAAATTAATTGAGAAGTGTCAATCATATTTATATCAACAAAAAGATGATTTTGAAAAAATATCTGAAAGATTAAGAATAATTTTTGATATTAGATTAGAAGTAAAAGATTTTATTGATAAATATATAAAACCAAAAAAAGGAACATTAAACGAAAATATAAAATACGAACAAAAAGATATTTCTGTAAAAAATATGGTAAATGCAATTTTAACTATAAAAGAATTTTTTAAACAAGAAAAATTTATTCAACAAAAAGAAAAAATAAGTGATTTTTTTAGTTATTTGATTACTCAAGTAAATATTATATATATTTCTTCCGAAAATTTGGGAGATGCTTTTAAACTTTTTACTGTTATTAATAATAGAGGTCTTAAACTTAGAACTAGTGATATTTTAAAAGCACAGAATTTAGGAGCATTAGGAAATAACCAAAAAGATGTAAAATATTATTCTGAAGAATGGGAAAAAATAGAAAATGATATTGATAATTTTGATGAATTTTTATCACATATAAGAACAATTATATTAAAAGATAAAGCAAGACTTAATTTGTTAGATGAATTTGATAAAAATATTTATCAACAAAATAAATTACAAAAAGGCAAAGAAAGTTTTAAATTAATAAAAAAATATAAGCAATATTATGATGAATTATTTGAGTATTCAGATAAATGGAGTTATGATTTTTATAATAGAATAATTGTTATGAATATTGCTCCTTCTAATATTTGGAAACCTGTTTTATTAAAATATTATGATAAGTTTCAAAAAGAAAATATATTGAAATTTTTTCAAAAATTAGAAAGTAAGTTTTTTTATGATTGGATTACATCGGTAAGTCCGACAAAAAGAATAGAAAATATGAATGCTATTATAAAAAAAATTGAGGATATAAATAATTCCGCAGATTTATTAAATTTAGAATTATTTAAAATAGATATTGAAAAATTAAAAGAATTAATTTCTGAAGATATTTATGAAAAAAAATATGCAAAATATTTATTGTTTAAATTAGATTATATTTACGGTCATAATAAAGAACAAAAAATTGAAAAAAATTTAAATGTTATAAGTATTGAACATATTTTGCCACAAAATCCAGAAAATAATTCTAAATGGGCACAAGATTTTAATGAGGAAGCAAGAATTAAATGGACACATAAAATAGGAAATTTAATTTTGTTAGGTAAGAAAAAAAATTCTAGTTTTAATAATTCAGAATATCTAATAAAAAAAGAAAAATATTTTAATAGAAATATAGAAACATTCCCTTATTCATTAAAAGTTTTAAAAAATGATAAGTGGACAATTGAAGAATTAGAAAAAAATCATAATGAAAATATAGATAATTTGATAGAATATTTTAGTGGAGTTTTAGAAAAATAAGAGGGAAAAATGAAAAGAATTGTAGTTTTGGTTTCTGGTGG
>CAYQVV010000038.1:0-2216 GCA_964421155.1 uncultured Elusimicrobiaceae bacterium | reverse complement strand
AAATGGAAAATATTCTAACAAAATGATAAATATTCATCCTGCACTTTTGCCAAAATTTGGTGGAGAGGGAATGTATGGAATGCATGTTCACGATGCGGTTTTTAAAGCTGGGGAAAAGGAAAGCGGGGCTACAGTGCATTTTGTGACTGCAGAGTGTGATAGAGGCGAGATTATTTTGCAAGGAAAGGTCAATATTGAAGATTGCAAAAATAGTTCAGAAATAGCCAAAAAGGTGCTGGAAATAGAGCATAAAATTTATCCAGAAGCTATAAAGAGTTTTTTTTATAAAATGTAGATATTTCATTAATTTCAATTTAGAGACACGATTAATAGTGTCTCTACTAAAATAAATTTTATTCTAAAATTTTCTAATGGGCATTAAAAAAAAACGAAAAAGTTGACATGTTTTTATTATTTCTTTAATGAAAATATTATAATATTATGAAAGTTTAAGTGTTATAGGAATAAAAGAGAAATAAATTAAGTATATAACAAAGTAGAGGGAAAAAATGAAATATTCAAAGTCGTTTATTAAGACGAAAACAAAACCAAAAAATGTTCAAGAGACAGAAAAAAAAGATATTGAAATCATCAGTTATCAGCTTATGGATAGGACTGGGATGATTAGAAAACTTGCTTCTGGAATTTATGAATGGTTGCCTATTGGTTATAAAGTTTTGAGAAAAGTTGAAAATATTATTAGGCAAGAGATGAATAAAAAAGGGTGCTTGGAAGTATTTTTACCAGCACTTCAGCCAAAAGAATTGTGGGAAAAAAGTGGAAGATGGGCTGTTTATGGAAAAGAATTGATGAGAATAAACGATAGAAATGATAGAGAATTTTGTTTAGGGCCAACACACGAAGAAGTCATAACAAATCTAGTTGCTACAGAAGTCAGTTCATATAGAGAATTGCCAGTGACTTTATATCAATTTCAGACAAAATTTAGAGATGAGATAAGACCTAGATTTGGAGTAATGAGATCAAGGGAATTTTTGATGAAAGATGCTTATAGTTTTGATAAGACGGATGAAGGAGCTACCAAAAGTTATCAAAATATGCACGAAGCATATTCAAATATTTTTAGAAATTGCGGACTAAAATATGTAATTGTGGAAGCAGATAGTGGTGCAATAGGTGGAAGTTTTTCTCATGAATTTATGGTTGTGGCAGAAACTGGAGAAAGCGGAATTGCGAGCTGTGAATGCGGATATGCCGCAAATATAGAAAAAGCAGTTGCGAAGAAATTAGAAAATTCTAGCGAAGAAAAAGAAGAGAATTTGGAGCTAGTAGAAACTATAAATAAAAAAAGTATAGATGAAGTTTCAGAATTTTTAAAAGAAAGTCCAACCAAATTTATAAAGACTTTGATTTATATAGCTGATGGAGAATTTATAATGGTTTTGGTTAGAGGAGATAGAGAAGTTAATGAGTTCAAACTGATGAATTATTTGAAATGTATAGATTTGAGACTTGCGACTAACGATGAAATTATTGGAAAATTAGGAGTTGAAATAGGATTTTTGGGTGCAGTTGGAATAGATAAAAAATTGGGAATAAAAATAGTTGCTGATGAAAGTATAAAAAATTTAAAAAATGCAGTGACTGGTGCTAATAAAAAAGATTTTCATTATAAAAATGTGAATATTGGGAGAGATATTTTTATTGATTCAGAAAATTTTGTAGATTTGATGCTTGTAAAAGATGGAGATTTTTGTAATAAATGCGAAAAAAAATTGAATTTTTCTAGAGGAATAGAAGTCGGGCATATTTTTAAGCTAGGAGTAAAATATTCTGTGCCTATGGAAGCGAATTATTTAGATTTTGACGGGCAGAAAAAGACTATGATTATGGGATGTTATGGAATCGGAGTTTCAAGAGTTGTCGCAGCTGCAGTTGAGCAAAATAATGATGAAAAAGGGATTGTTTGGCCAATGGCTTTGGCACCATATCAAGTCGGAGTAATATGTCTTGATATAAAAAATGAGGAACTTTTTGGGCTTGCTGAAAAAATTCACGATGATTTAGAAAATGCTGGATATGAAGTTTTGTTTGATGATAGAGATGAAAGACCGGGAGTAAAATTTAATGATATGGAGCTTTTGGGGATTCCTATATCTATAACTTTGGGGAAAAAGTTTTTGGAAAATAGGAATTTGGAGATAAAGATTAGAAAGACTGGAGAGGTTTTTTATAAGACTGTTGAAGATTTGAAA
>CAYQVV010000037.1:3182-12443 GCA_964421155.1 uncultured Elusimicrobiaceae bacterium | reverse complement strand
TTTTTTAAATTAACTTAAAGTCTAAAATTTTGTTTAGTTCTATATAATTATCCTCATTTTCTACTTTTTTTATAATTAATATAGAATTATATTTGTCAAAATAAATTCTAGTTTTTTTGTTAATATCTATTTTATTTAGAAAATTTTTAGAATCAAAGTAAATATCTAGAGATTCTTTAGATGGTTTTATAATGTTTAAATTTTTATTTTCAGAATAATATGTAAAAATGTTATCAGTTTTTGTAAAATCTATTATATATGATTCAGATAGGAAATTATTAGTAAAAAGTTTAATTTTATTGTTTATATTATCGATGTTAAATTTAATGTTAAATAAAGCTATTAAAGTTTTTAAATTTTGATCTAAAGATACAGATAAAGTTTTTTTGTCTATAGTAATTTTTCCAATAAAAATTTTATTGAAATATAAATTTATTTTAACAAAGTTTTGTGCAGATTCTATTTCTGCTAAAAGTTTATATTTTGAATTTTTTGCTTTTATTGTTATTTCACTTTTTATATAAAAATCATTTTGAAATACTTTTATATAATCTAAAATAAATATTATTAATTTTTTTATATCTTCATTATCTTCCATATTTAAAGATGATATGAAATTTTTTGAATATTCATAATCCAAAATGTCATAATTTGTTTTTTTTATCTCTAAATTTTTTATCAAAGAATTGATGTTTGTATTAGTAGTATTTTCACTTTTATAGTTAAAATTCTCATATAAAGATAAAAAGAGTTTTATTATTTCTTCAGCACTTTCTTTATTATTTATTTGATATAAAATATTTGATAATTTATATGATATTTTTTCAAAATGTTTAGACATTTCATAATCAATAGAATTTTTTTTGCTAGAGTTTTTTATATTAAGATATAAATTTTTATATATTTTGACAGTTTCATTTATGTTTTTTGTTATATTTTTATTTTTAGATATTTTATTTAATAATATAATTATTTCTATTTTGTCATCTATATAATCAATTAATTCTTCTATGTTTTGGTTTTTAATATTCTCATAATTTATATTTGCATATTTTAATTTTATGTATTTTTCATAGAAAATTAGAGCTTTTTTAAATTCTTTTTTTTGATTATATATTTGAATTAAATTTTTTATTGAAGTTATATAATAATCTTTATTGTAGTTTTTGAAAGAATTTAAGTAAATATTATTTTGTGGTTTTATTTTTCTTTTTATAGGAGCATTGTTTATTATATTTTTAAAAAAGAATTCTGCTTTTTCTAATTCTTTATTTTTTAAAGCTATATCTCCTAATTTATACATAATTGTATATTGAATATTTTCTAATATATTGCTATTGATATATTTAATTTTTTCTAAATTTTTTTTAAATAAAATATCTAAATATTTTTCAGCTTTTTTTATATTGTTTTTTGAATAAAATTCAGAAATATTTAATATTAAAATTAACTCATTTAAATCTGTAGTTTTATATATATCTATTTGCTCTAAATTTATTAAATTTTCTAGATTATTTTTAGCTTCTTCCTGATTTTTTAATTTTAAATTTAAGTTTATTAAGTAAAATAATGCAATTTTTTTAAAAGATGTATTTTGACTTAAAGAATATAAGTTTGTAAAATAGTCTTTAGAATTTTTTAATAAATCTAACTCATAGCTAACAATCCCTGCAATTAATATAATAGACTCTTCTTTATTTATATAATTTAAGTTTTTTTCAAATTGTTCAAATAAGTTTTTTGCTTCACTTATTTTATTTAATCTTAATGATACAAAAGACATATATAAAATTATTTCATTATTTAATGATTTAGAATTATATACTTCTAATTTTGTAAAATTTTTATCAATAATTTTTTTATATAAATCTACATTTTTAATGTCTTTATTATTTTTTAATAATTTTTTTATGTTTTTATAATTTTTTTTTATATATTTTTGATTTTTTTTATTAGTTTCTTTATTTTCAAAGAACTGAAAGTTCCCTTCTAAGTCAAAATTTGTTTCCAATATAATATTTTCTGATATATATTTATTAATTTCATTTTGAGTATAATCATTTGAATATAAAGATAAGTTCTTTTGAAAAAATATAAAAAAAATTAAACATAAAAAATATTTTAAGATTTGTTTGTTTTTCATAAAAAATATTTTACAGAAAATTTTTTAAAAATCTATTTATATTTTTAAAATAAGACTAGAGTTTTATTTTTTAGTTGAATTTTTTAGTTGAATTTTAATATAATAAACAATTCAAAAAAATAGTCATTTATTAATTATTAAAAATGACATAGAAGGAATAAATAAAGTGAATTTTACACCGTCAAAAAAAATACAAAATTTGCCCAAATATATTTTTACAATAATAAATGATTTAAAAAAAGAGGCTTATAAAAAAAAGCTTGATGTAATAGATTTAGGTATGGGTAATCCAGATATGCCAACGCCGACACATATTATTAATCAACTTTGCGATACTGTTGTTTATCATCCAAATACACATAGATATCCACAGGCAAAAGGTATGCCGAAATTTAGAAATGCAGTTGCAAGTTGGTATAAAAAAAGATTTGATGTGGATTTAGATCCAGAAAATGAAGTTTTAGCATTAATCGGTTCTAAAGAAGGGTTAGCACATCTTTGTATGTCTTATTTAGATCCTGGAGATTATGCTTTGACTACAAATCCTGCTTACCCAGTTCATTTAAATGGAATATATTTAGCAGGCGGGCAGCCATATAGCATGCCTATTTTGGCAAAAAATAATTATTTGCCAGAATTAGACAAGATTCCTGAAGAAATTGCTAGAAAAGCAAAGATTATGTTTTTAAATTATCCAAATAATCCCACAACTGCTGTTATTGAAGATATGAATTTTTTTAAAGAAGTTGTGAAATTTGCTAAAAAATATGAAATTATAGTTTGTCATGACAATGCTTATTCTGAGATTTGTTTTGATGGATATAAAGCTCCTTCATTTTTACAAGTTGATGGAGCTAAAGATATCGGAGTAGAATTTCATTCTTTGTCAAAAACATATAATATGGCTGGTTGGAGAATAGGTTTTGTTGTCGGGAATAGTGAAATATTAAAACCTGTAGAAAAATTTAAAAGTTATTTGGATTATGGAGTTTTTACAGCTGTTCAGTTAGCAGGAGTTAGTGCTCTTACTGGAAGTCAAAAATGTGTTGAAGAGGCTTGTAAAAATTATCAACATAGACGAGATAAATTTGTTAGATATTTAAATAAAGTTGGTTGGGAAGTAGAAAAACCTAAAGCAACTATGTATATTTGGGCTAAAATTCCTGCACAGTTTAGTCATTTGAAATCTTTAGAATTTTCAAAAAAACTTTTAGAAGATACAGGAATAGCAGTAACTCCGGGAATTAGTTTTGGAGAATATGGCGATGACTATGTTAGAATGTCATTGGTTACTCATATAAATAGATTTCATGATGCTTATTTGAGATTGAAAAAATTCATGAAAACAGATATTTAGTTTTTTTAGAATTTTTTATATTGATTTTTATTTTTTTGAGATTTTTTTTAAATAGCGGAGGAGGGATTTGAACCCCCGACAAACGGATTATGATTCCGCTGCTCTAACCAACTGAGCTACTCCGCCAAAATTTAATAAGAATTGATTTAATTAGTATAAATTTAAACATATGATTTTGTCAATAAAAAAATAATTTTTATTGTTTTTTTATAAAAAGAGGGAAAAAATGCTAGATGTTAAACAAAAATTTTTAGAAGTTGGAGCTTTATTAGAAGGACATTTTATTTTATCAAGTGGGTTGCATAGTAAATTTTATATGCAGTCAGCAAAAGTCCTTCAAAATCCTAAAGATGCAGAAATTTTGGGAAAAATGATTGCAGATAAATTAATTGAACTAAATATAGAATGTGATTTTGTAGTTTCTCCTGCAATGGGAGGAATTATTATTGGTCATGAAGTTGCTAGAGCACTAAATAAATCTTTTTTATTTACAGAAAGGGTTGAAGGAAAAATGTCTTTAAGAAGAGGTTTTTATTTGCCTGAAAATTCTAAAGTGGTTATAGTAGAAGATGTTTTTACTACTGGAAAATCTACGAAAGAAGTTATAGACTTAATGAATGATCTAAAAGTAAAAACAATTGCTTGCTGTTCAATAGTTGATAGAAGTGGAGGGAAAATAGATTTTAATTTACCTAAAATTTCTTTGTTGACTTTGAATATAGAAAATTATGATTTAGAAAATTGTCCGCTTTGTAAACAAGGCATTACTATTGAAAAGCCTGGTAGTCGAGGATTAAAATAAAAGTTAAGGAAATTAGGAGATTAAACAATGACAGAACAAAAAGATGATTTGATAACATTAGAAGAATATATTCAATTCAATGATTGGGCTACAGAAAATATTGGGATGCCTTCTATAATTTTAATGGAAAATACTGGAAGAAGTGTTGCAGAAGAAATTAAAAAAAGATATTTTGATGTAGAAGAAAAAAAGTATGATAGTATCATATTTTTTTGTGGAGTAGGAAATAATGGAGGACAAGGATTAGTTGCTGCAAGACATTTAGCCATGAATGGTATTAAAGTTTTTGTTTATATAGTAGGAGGAGTTTCTAATTTTTCTATAGATACAGAATTAAATTTTAGAATTTTAAGGAAGATAGGAGTAGATATATGTCCTCTTTTATCAGAAAAAGAATTATCAAAAATTAAAATTTCAGACAGAACACTTATAGTTGATGCTATATTTGGAATTGATACAGAAGGAGATATTGTTGGTTTTGAAAGAAAAGTGATAGACAAAATAAATAAGACTAAACAGGAAGTTGTTTCTATAGATATCCCTTCAGGGTTAAATTATATAGATAATTTTGGTGTAGTTGTAAAATCTAGTTTAACTATAACAATTTTGGCTTATAAAAAAATTTTTGAGGAGGAAAGATCAAAAGATTGTTTAGGAGATGTAGTTGTAGTTGATATGGGTATAAATCTTATAGATTAGTGAAAAATATTGACAAAAAAAAAATAATATGTATAAATATGAAGATATGATTTAGGAGGATTTTTGTATGTATGTAGTTATAGATTTATCAGGTAAGCAACAAAGAGTAGAGAAAAATGAAATCGTTAGAATAGAGAAAATAAATAAGAGTGTTGGAGATGAAGTAGAGTTTGATAAGATTATGATGTTTCAAGATGATAATGGAGATATTAAAGTTGGAGCTCCATATTTAGAAAATATCAAAGTTAAAGCAAAAGTTTTGGCTCAAGATAGAGCAAAAAAGGTTATAGTTTTTAAGAAAAAAAGAAGAAAAAGCTATACAAAAACAAAAGGACACAGACAGTATTATACAGAGATACAAATACAAGATATAGTTTGTTAATAAATTGTTTTTATAAAAATTTTAAAATTATTTTGGGAGATAGAAAATGGCACATACCAAAGCACAAGGTAGTAGTTCTAATGGTAGAGATTCCGCTGGTAAAAGGCTTGGAGTAAAAAGATTTGATGGTCAAGTAGTAAAATCAGGGAATATATTAGTTAGACAGAGAGGCTTTAAAATAAAAGCTGGAGAAAATGTAAAAGCAGGAAAAGATGATACTCTTTTTGCAGTTGTAGATGGAAAAGTCAAATTTGAAGTAAAAGGATCAAGAAAGTTTAAATATGTTAATGTAACACCTTTGGAAGTTTAGAAATTTATTAATTTTTTATTTTGTTTTTATTGAAAGTAGTATAGCTAGATTAGTTGTACTACTTTTTTTTTATATATTTAAAATATTCTAAAATAGTTTTTGGAGATAAAAATTATGCCAAAAAGAACGGATATAGAAAAAATTTTAGTTTTAGGGTCAGGTCCTATTGTTATTGGACAGGCTTGTGAGTTTGATTATTCAGGAACTCAAGCTTGTAGAGTGCTTATGCAAGAGGGATATAAAGTAGTTTTGGTGAATTCTAATCCTGCAACAATAATGACAGATCCAGAAATTGCTTATAGAACTTATATAGAGCCTATAAATGCAGATACTGTAGAAAAAATTATTGCTAAAGAAAGTCCTGATGTAATTCTTCCTACTTTGGGTGGGCAGACAGCATTGAATGTTGCCGTTGAACTTTATGAAAAGGGAATTTTGGAAAAATATAATGTTGAACTTATTGGTGCAAAATATGATGTCATAAAAAAAGCTGAAGATAGAAATAAATTTAGATCTGCTATGCAAAAAATAGGTCTTGATTTGCCACAAAGTGGTTTTGCATATAATTTGGCTGAGGCAGAAAATATTGCTAATCAAATAGCTAAGTATCCTTTGATAATTAGAGCTAGCTTTACTTTAGGAGGAACTGGAGGAGATATAGCATACAACAAAGAAGAATTTATTGAAAAGGTAAGCTATGGATTAAAATGTAGTCCAGTTTCTGAAGTTTTAATAGAAGAATCTATTATAGGATGGAAAGAGTATGAATTAGAATTAATGAGAGATAAAAATGATAATGTTGTTATAGTTTGTTCTATTGAAAATATAGATCCAATGGGCGTTCATACTGGAGACAGTATAACAGTTGCTCCTATTCAAACATTATCTGATAGAGAATATCAAAAAATGAGAGATTCTGCTTTGAAAGTGATAAGAGAAATTGGAGTTGAAACTGGAGGATCTAATATACAATTTGCGGTTAATCCAGAGAATGGGAGAATGGTTGTTATAGAAATGAATCCTAGAGTTTCAAGAAGTTCTGCTCTTGCTTCAAAAGCTACAGGTTTTCCAATAGCAAAAATTGCAGCAAAACTTTCAGTTGGATATACTCTTGATGAAATAAAAAATGATATAACAAAAGATACTCCTGCATCATTTGAGCCTGTTATTGATTATTGTGTTGTAAAAATTCCTAGATTTACTTTTGAGAAATTTAAAGGTGCTGAAGATGTTTTGGGAATATCAATGAGATCTGTTGGCGAAACAATGGCTATAGGTAGAAATTTTAAAGAAGCTTTTCAAAAAGGGATGAGATCTTTAGAAACTAGCTGTTCAGGTTTTATTTTTGATAAGACTGAAAAAAATTTAAATGATATTTTAGCGAAAGATAAAAATGATAAAGATAGAATTGCTTTTGAAGATAAGTTGAAAGATTTTGTTATGAAACCTTCATCTAAAAGGTTTTTTTATGTAAGAGATGCTTTTAAATGTGGATGGAGCGTGGAAGATTTAAATCATTTGACTGGAATTGATAAATGGTTTTTGTATCAAATGAAAGAAATCGTAGATTTTGAAAATATTATAAAAGCTAAAGGTTTAGATTTTTTTCAAGATAAAGAAGTTTTTTTTGAAGCTAAACAAAATGGTTTTTCTGATAAACATTTAGGAATAATATTTGGAATTTCAGAAAATGATGTTAGAAAGAAAAGAGAAAGTATTGGTATAGAGCCTGTTTATAAAATAGTTGATACTTGTGCAGGAGAATTTGAGGCATATACTCCATATTATTATTCGTCGTTTGATGAAGAAAATGAAATATAAAAGAGATTTGTAATGCAAAATATAGAAAAAATTGTTACAGAAATAATAGAAAATGTTCAAAATAATGGGAATAAAGCTTTAATAGAATATTCTAAAAAGTTTGATAATGTAGATTTGACAGAAAAAGATTTATTTATAGATGTAAAAAAATTTGAAAATGCTTTAGAAAAAATACCAGTAGATATTTTAAAAGCATTAGAAAATGCCAAAAATAATATAGAAGATTATCATAAATCTCAGTATTCTTATATTACAAAATCTCCTTTAAAAATTGTTAAAAATGGGTTGTCTATATCCGAAAAAATTTCATCAATAGAAAAAGTTGGAGTTTATGTTCCCGGTGGAAGATATTCTTATCCTTCAACAGTTTTTATGACTGTGATTCCAGCTAAATGTGCAGGAGTAAAGGAAATAATTGTCGCAACTCCAATGAAAAATTTGACGGATGTTGTTAAGTCAGCTATTTTTTTGTCTGGGGCAGATAAGGTTTTATGTGTAGGTGGAGCACAGGCTATATCAGCTTTGACTTTTGGAACAGAGACTGTGAAAAAAGTAGATATGATTGTAGGTCCAGGGAATGCTTTTGTCACAGAGGCAAAAAGACAAGTTTTTGGGAAAGTTGGAATAGATATGTTAGCTGGACCTAGTGATGTTTTGATTTTTGCAGATAATACTTCAAATTTAGAATTTATAGCAATGGATTTGATGGCTCAAGCAGAACATGATTTAATGTCAAAAGCTATTTTGGTTGTTGAAGAAAAAAATAAATATATTTTAGATGAAATTAAAAATAAAATAAATCCTGAATTTTTAAATCAAATAGAATTTTATTGTAAAGAAACTATAAATGATGTGGCAGAATTTATTAATGAAAAAGCTCCAGAGCATTTAGAAATATGTATAGATGATACAAATAAAATAAATGATGTATTGAATAATATAAATAATGCTGGTGCGATTTTTGTTGGAAATAATACTTGTGTTGCTATGGGGGATTATTTTATAGGTCCTAGCCATACCTTGCCTACTAATTTTAATGCTAAATTTTCATCTGGACTTTCTGTTAACACTTTTTTAAAAAGAGCTGCTGTTATGAAAGTAGAAAAAGACTGGATTAAAGAAAATTCTGAATTTATAGAAAATATTGCAAATTCTGAAGGTTTAAAATTTCATGCAAAAAGTATTAAGATTAGGAAATAATAAAGAAATATAAATTATGAAAATTTTTAATTACAATTTTTTTTCAAAAAAAAATATGTTTTTTGTTTTTTTATTTTTTGTAGCAATATTTATATTTTCATTACATAATAGAGTTTCACATGTAGATGAAGGAGCAATCGCAGAAAATTCTTATTATTTTTTAAAAACAGGGCAAGTTAATGCAGATCAGTTGACTGGCTATTTTCAAGGTGCTGGCCAAAAACAATTACAATATCATAAATTGTTTGTTTTGACAGGTGCTTTTTTTGTTAAAATATTTGGATATTCTATTTATACATTTAAATTTATATCTTTAATATTTTTTCTTTTGTTTATTTTTTTTCTAGTTAAATATATTAATCTCAAAAATTTTCAATATCAAAATAATAATAAATTATTTGTTTTTTTGATTCTTTTAGCAAACCCTAATATTTTTTTCTATTCATTTTTATTTAGACCAGAAATAATGGTAATGAGCTTAGGTTTTATAAATTTTTATTTTTTAATAAAAGGATTAGAAACTAATAAAAAAAGTTATATTGCTTTA
>CAYQVV010000037.1:1853-3082 GCA_964421155.1 uncultured Elusimicrobiaceae bacterium | reverse complement strand
TATTTGAGTTTTGCTTTTTCTACAATAGAAAAGGAAAACTTTAAAAATAAAATATATTCATATTTGAATTATGCATATTTAAGAAATATTAAATATGTTATAATTGATAAATTAAGGCAAGAAGATAATTTTGATTATGCAGATTTTAATTTTTTGGATAATTTAAAAGAACAGGAAATTATTGATAATTATATTTTAATAAAAAAACAAGATGGTTTTTTTATATTTGAAAAAATAAGTTAAATTATGCATAAAACAAAAAATATTTTATTTCTTTTTTTATCAATCTTTTTTACTTTTTTAGCTTTTCCAAATATATGGACAAAAATACCAAATTTTATTTTTGGTTTTATTCTTTTTATTCCTATATTTTTTTATATAAGAAATAGAATTTTTATTTTTAATGATTTTAGGCTTTTTGTATATAAAGATTGTCGGATAAAAAATTTTTATTTTAGAAATATTGGTAATTTTAAATTTTTATTGGAAATATTTATTTTTTCTTTTTTGGCTAATTTCGCATTAGTTTATTGGATAATTCCAACTTTTATGATGGCAGGGTTGAATTTTTTTTTAGCTTTTGTTTGTTGTTCTTTGTTATCTTTTTATTTATCAATTTATTGGACAATATTTTTGTATATTTTTTATATATTTCAAAAAAAATTCAAAATTAAATTTGATTTAAATTTTATTTTATTTTTGAGTAGTTTGTGGGTGATTCTAGAATTTTTTAGGACATATATTTTTACTGGATTTCCATGGAATTTGTTAGGATATTCTCAATGGCAAAATTTATTTTTTATACAAATGGCAGATATAACTGGAATATATGGGATTTCGTTTTTTGTCATGTTTGTAAATTTATATATTTTTTATATATTGGATTTTTTGACAGGGAATTTTTATAAAACTCAAAAAAAGGCTATTTTTTATAATAATTTGATTTTTGTTTTGATTTTGTTATTTATTTTTGGATATGGGCTATTTTCTAAAAATAAAGTTTTAAATAGAGATTTTTCATATTCACAGGAAAAAATAAAAATATCATTATTGCAAGGGAATATAGACCAATATAAAAAATTTGATGATAATTTTAGAAATTTTATTTGTAATAGTTATTCTAATTTAATGAATTTAGATAGAAATACAGATGTTTTTATATTGCCGGAAACAGCATATCCTTTCAGATATTATTCAGATTTCAATAATAATGATGAAAATATTTTTAA
>CAYQVV010000037.1:0-1753 GCA_964421155.1 uncultured Elusimicrobiaceae bacterium | reverse complement strand
ATGGAGCAGATATTTTAGTTAATATTTCTAATGATGGCTGGTATATGAAAACTTCTGCACCATATCAGCATTTTGTTTTTAATATTTTTAGAGCTGTAGAAAATAGAAGATATTTAATTAGAGCTGCAAATACTGGGATTTCTGCTGTAGTAAATCCTTTTGGAAAAATAGAAAAAAAGACAGGAATATATGAAAAAGCTAGATTAGATTTTGAAATAAAAAAAGATGATAAAAAAATAAATTCTTTTTATTCAAAGTTTGGAAACATTTTTGTATATTTTTGTTTTGTATATATTGCATTTTATTTGTTTTTTACATTTAAATTAAAAAATAAGGAATAAAAATTATGTCAGAAAGCATTATAAATTTTTTTGTAAATTTAAATCTCCCAAAAGAAATAATTACAATTATTATTTCTATGTTGCCAATTGTAGAAATAAGAGGATCTTTGCCAGTAGCAATTTCTATACTAAAAATGTCTTGGATGAAAGCATATATTTTAAGTGTAATTGGAAATGTTATCATTGTTCCATTTTTAATGTTGTTTTTAGAAAAGTTTACAGATTTTTTAATGAAATATAAATTTTTTTCAAAATGTTTAAATTGGTGGTTTGAAAGAGCAAAAAAAAATCAAGAATTAATGGAAAAATATGAGGCATTGGGGCTGTTAATATTTGTTGCGATTCCTTTGCCTATGACAGGAGCATGGACTGGAGCAGTTCTGGCATATTTATTTAATATAAAAAAAAGGATTGCATTTTTTATGATACTTTTTGGAGTTATTATAGCAGGACTTATCGTTTTATTGATTACACTTGGATTATTAAAAATTTTTTAAAATTAAGGGATAACAATTATGAAAGCAGATTTTGAATGTTTGCCGTGTGTTCTTAAAACATCTTTTGAAGCAATAAAATTAGCAACAAAGAATGATGATTTAAGTAGAGAAATTTTTTATAAACTATTAGATGAAATGAAAAATTATCAAAATGGAAATCCTCCTCCAGAAATAGCAGGAGAATTTTTTAAAAAAATAAAAGATTTAACAGGGAATGAAGATCCATATTTTGCAATAAAAAGAACAGGTGATGATTTTCTTTTGAATCATCAAAATCTTTTTTATAAAAAAATAGCAGATTCTGATGATCCTTTGATGTCTGCAATGAAGTTTGCTATTGCTGGAAATATAATTGATTATGGAGTTAATCCGAATTTGGTTGTAGAAGATGAAGTGAAAAAAATTTTTGAAGAAGCAAATAGAAAAATCAATCATGAAGTTTTTGATTATAAAAAATTGAAAGAAGAATTGTTTAATGCTAAAAGTTTGCTTTTTATTGCAGATAATTGTGGAGAAATAGTTTTAGATAAATTATTTTTGAAAGAAATAAAAAGGGAATATCCAAATATTAAAATTACTATAGCCGTTAGAAGTGAAACAATTTTGAATGATGTAACTATGAAAGAAGCAAAATATTGTGGACTTGATGAAATAGGTGATTTGATAGAAAGTGGATCTATTTATCCTGGAACATTATTGCAAAAGACAAATGAAAATTTTAAAGAAATTTTTGATAATGCAGATATTGTATTGAGCAAAGGGCAAGGAAATTTTGAAACAATGAATGATAATAAAACTAGAGAAATTTATTTTTTATTTTTGATAAAATGCAAAATAGTTGTTTTTGAAATAAAACAAAAATTAGGAAAAAATTCTAATCTTTTTGATATAGCATTAATAAAATGTTAAAAAAAT
>CAYQVV010000036.1:8560-12452 GCA_964421155.1 uncultured Elusimicrobiaceae bacterium | reverse complement strand
CTCTTTTTATTAAACCAAAAATGGCTGTTATAGTTTTTTGTGGAATAAATAATCCAGAATCTGTAATTTTTATTCCCTCTTTTTCAAGCTCTAAAATTTCAAAAAAATAAAAATTTTTCTCCAATCCCCAATCTCCATATCCGGGACTATATCTCATTGTAGTCAGAAAATCTAATAACAAAAAATTATTTTTTAATTTATTATTTAAAACATTAGCTAATTCTTCAACAGCTTCTGTGGCTATAGAATCCCAAATATTTGCATAAAAAATTTGTTTTGTATCTAAAAATTCTGAAATTTTATCATCTATTTTATGCCCCAAAGATACCGCAAAAAAAATTACTTTTTCGGAATCTTTCAATAATTTTTGAACTGAAACACTTTCTTTATATAAATAAAAACTGTCCTCTTTATTAAATACAGAGTAGACGGCAATAATTTTTATTAGTGTATAAAATTTTTGTATTTCTTGCAAAATTATTTTTTCAATATTTTTATAACCAATAGAATCTTTATTATTAGAAATTTTATTTAGTTTTAATCTAATTAAAACTTTTTCAATATCTATTTTAATATTTAAACTATTTTCAGAGAATTTTAAAACTTCCAAATATTTTTTCCTTTATCCCTTAAGTATTATAAAATTAAAAAAAGACAAAATCTTTTTTGTGGAATTTACACAAAATGAATTTGTCTTTTTTAGTATAAACTTAGTAAATATATAAAATCTTAAATTAAAAATTCAATTTTTAAATTTCGAAACTTCCCTTATAAACTATCTTTACTTCTCCTTCCAAAAATACATTTTTTATTGTCAATTTTTCATTTTCATCAAATTCTTTTTCAAAATATATTTTTAAAATATCTTTTCCTTTTGTATGAACAGATATTGGAGTATAAAGACTTTTCTGCAAACTAGAAATTATTGCCGAAGCAGTAGATCCTGACCCACAAGACAAAGTCTCACTTTCTACTCCTCTTTCATAAGTTCTAACAAAAATATCATGTTTAGTATTTTCCGCTATTTCTACAAAATTAACATTTGTTCCTTTTGGAGCAAAAACATCATTATATCTAATAAAATTTCCAATCTTATTTACATTAACTTTCTCTAATTCTCCATTTTCAACAAAAACTATTGCATGAGGAACCCCAGTATTAATACTATAAATCTTCTTTTTTCCAATTTCAGGCAAATCTAATTCTTTATCAAAATCTAAAGAATGAGGATTTATCATTTTAACTTTTACTAATTTTTTATCATCATTATCTACTATAATTCCACCACAAATTTCACCTGCTAAAGTATCAAACTTCATAAAAGTTTTCTTTACAACACCTACTGAATAGGCAAAATATGTTATACATCTAGCACCATTTCCACACATTTCAGCTTCTGTTCCATCAGAATTTATAATTCTCATACTAAAATCACTAGTCTCTGTTTTTTTGGGTTCTATCAAAATTATTCCATCAGAACCTATTCCATTCATTCTATCGCACAAATTTTTAACAAAACTATTATCTTTTAATTTTTCATTTAATTCATAATCATTTTTCATATTATCAATCATAACGAAATCATTTCCAGTCCCGACCATTTTATAAAAATCAATTTTTTTTAAAATCTTATCCTGCTTATCCCCACTCATAAAACCTCTCTTTCTTATAAATTTTATAATTAAAAAATAACTTTATTTAGTGAATATTCAATAATACCTTCAGCTCCAATTCTTTTTAATTGTGGCAATAATTTTTTTAATTCCTTCTCATCTATTATAACTTCTAAAGCAAACCATCCTTTATCTTGCAAAGGAGAAATAGTCGGTTTTCTAAGCCCTGGCAATATTTCAGCAACTTTTTCTAAGTTTGCTTCATGAATATTTAATTTTAAACCCACTAAATTTTCAGCAGCTAAAGCTCCCTTTAAAAGCATCATAAGATTTTCTATTTTTTCTTTTTTCCAATTATCTTTTATAGACTCTTTATTTGCAATAAATCTTGTTGTAGATTGCAACAATTCTTCCACTATTCTCAATTTATTTGCTCTTAAAGAATTTCCTGTCTCTGTCAATTCAACAATCGCATCAACCAGAGCTGGAGTTTTTGCTTCTGTAGCACCCCAAGAAAACTCAACATTCACATTAATATTTTTTTCCTCAAAATATTTAGATGTAAAATTAACTAATTCTGTAGCAATTCTTTTTCCTTGCATATCTTTTACTGATTTAATTTCAGAAGATTCCGGTACTGCCAAAACCCATTTTACAGAACGGAAACCGCTTTTTGCATAAATAAGTTCCCCTACTTCTGCAACATCAGCTCCACTTTCGCAAACCCAATCAAATCCTGTCAATCCTGCATCAAAAACACCCTGTTCAACATATTTTGCCATCTCTTGACTTCTAACTAACATTATTTCTAATTCTTCATCATCACAATATGGAAAATAAGATCTACTACTAGATATTACTCTAATCCCTGCTTTTTTAAAAAGCTCTATTGTTGACTCTTGTAAACTTCCTTTTGGCAACCCTAATTTTAATTTTTTAATTTCTGACATTTTTAATATCCCTCATTTAAATTTTATATTTATATATTTAAATATTATACAAATTATACTATAAAAAACAATTTTTTTTATAGTATAATTTTAGATTAATTTATATTTTTTAAGTTTGATTTTTAAATATTTATAATTTATAATATTTTTTTAATAAAACTAGGACTTTAAAAAACTATGAAAAAAAATAATTTATTACAAAAAACAATACTAATATACGGATTAGGATTAATAGGTGGAAGTATTGCAAAAAAAATAAAAAGTCTAGATAAAAATATAAATATAATTGCAATAACTAATAGAGATAAAACTGCTATAGATGCAAAAAATTTAAAAACTGTCGATGATGCAAGTGCTAATATAGATATTCTAAAAAAATATTCCCCAAATTTTATAATCCTTTGCACTCCGCCTAATCAAAATCTAGAAATTATAAAAAACCTTTATCCTTTTATCTCTACAACAGATGAAATTTTAATAACTGATGTTAGCAGTGTAAAAGGTTCTATTTATTATGAAATTGAAAAATTTATTGAAACAAATAACAAAAAATATAATAAAAAAATTGATTTTATAGGTTCTCATCCAATGGCTGGGACAGAAAAAAAAGGACTAGAAAATAGTTTTGAAAATTTATTAGACTGTGCTACAGTTTTTATAACTCCATTTGAAAATTATAAAAATTCAAATTTTTTAAATTTACTAAATGAATTTTGGCTTTTTTTAGAAACAAATCCTAAAATTATTTCTGTAGAAAATCATGATATTTTTACTGGCTTTACAAGTCATTTTTCACATATAGTATCAGCATTACAAACGAACCTTATTTTTGATGAAGCAAAAAAAAATCCAGATATAATATCTGCAATAAGTAGTTCTTTTAATGGAATAACTAGGATTTCAAATTCAGACCCAAACCTTTGGACAGAAATAGTCATGTCAAACAATAAAAATTTAATAAATATAATTCAAAAATATAAAAAACAAATAGAAATTATAGAAAATATTCTAAAAAATAATAATCAAAAAGAAATATTAAATTTTTTTACTCAAACAAAATCTAACAAACAATTTTTATCAAAAAAATAACTATAGTTTATTCATTATATTATTCACAATATTGGTAGTAGATTTATTTTCAACAAATGGAATAGTTATAACCTTTCCTCCATTATTTTCTACAACATCTCTTCCTACAATATTATCTAAATTATAATCTCCACCTTTTACCAAAATATTTGGAATCAAATAAGAAATTATTGCTAAAGGTGTATCTTCCTCAAAAACACAAACAAAATCTACACTTTTTAAAGATGATAAAATTTCTGC
>CAYQVV010000036.1:0-8460 GCA_964421155.1 uncultured Elusimicrobiaceae bacterium | reverse complement strand
ATATCTGGATCTAAAACAAAAATATCTTTATTTTTATATTCATTATTTTTATTTTCAAAATTTTTACTCAAAAACAAAAAAACATTTGGATTTTTTTTAATCAAATCTTCTTTGCTGTATAAAGGATATCTAACTCTAGAATCTTTAACTATATTTTCTAAATTTAAAAAAAATAGCATATCATTTATAAAAGTATTTTCTGAAACTGTAATCAATGGATTTTCTTGTAAAACAAAAAAAACTTTTAAAGGTTTTATTTTTTGATTTTTTAATCTGATTCTCTTTAACTTTTCATCTATTAAAATTAAATTTGTTTCTGCTTTTTTTTCTTTTCTTAAAATTTTTGCAAGTGTAAAATAATTATCTTTAATATCTTTGAAATCTTTAACTTCTTTAAATACAAAAACTTTAATTCCATAACTTCTCAGTTTGTTTATTATTTCATATGTTTGATCTTCTTTTGTTGCAAAAACAATATCTGGTTTTAGTGAAAAAATCAATTCAAAATTAGGATTCAACATTCCACCAATATCTTTAATATTTTCTAATTTAGATATTTTACAAAACTTGGTTATGCCAATCAATTTATCTTGGCTATCTAAATCACAAATATTTTCAGTTATATATGGACTTAAAGAAACTATTTTTATTATAGAATTTGTTTTAGATAATTTTAATTTAAAACCTAAACTATCTTTGACATAAATATCTTCTGAGAATAATCTAAAGATAAAAATAAAAAAGAAAAAAAATAAAAATATATATTTTTTTTTAATTATAAACATTTATATAAAATTCTCAAAAATATTCACAAAAATTATATTTGCTTCAAAAGTTCTTTTTTCTTTTCGTTAAATTCTTTTTCTGTAATTATACCTTTTTCATATAAACATTTTAATTTTTCAAGTTTCTCATATACTGTTTCTTTATCAAATAAATTATTTAAATAACTTTTAACATCTGATATAAACTTATTTTTGTCTTTTTTATTTTCATTAGATGAAAAAACTTTTTTAGAAATCATTTCTTTTTCTTTTATAGATTCTGACTCTAAAAATTTTGATTTAGCATACTTAAAACTGTCATAAATATCTTTATTATTCATATCTAACTTTACAGCTTTTTCTAAATCTACTACTGCTCCTATATAATTTTTTAGTTCTAATTTAACTAATCCTCTCCTATAATAAAAGGCAATATTATCTGGATTTAAAATTAAAGCTCTATCAAAATCATCTATAGCTTCCATATAAATCTTAAGTTCAACCTTAACAAGCCCTCTTTTATAATAAAAAATAGGATTCCCTTTAGCTAAACTAATTGCAACATTCAAATCTTTAAGTGCATTTTCAAAATCCTTTAAATATAAATTAGCTACTCCCCTATTATAATAAGCATTTTCATTTTTTGAATCTAATAAAATCGCTTTATTTAGATCCTGTATTGATTCATCATATTTTTTTAATTCTAATTTTATATTCCCTCTCCTATAATAAGCGACTGCATTTTTTTCATCAAAAGTTATGGCAACATTTAAATCTTTTATGGCGCTTTCATATTTTTTTAAATTCATTTTTGCACTAGCTCTATCACTATAAAAATCTGAATTTTTTGAATTTAAAGAAATTGCTTTATTATAATCATCTATTGCTCCCCAAAAATCTTTAGCTCTAGATTTTGCTAATCCTCTTTTATAATAAAAATTAGGATCATTATCTTTAATATTTATAGCCTCATTATAATTTTTTATAGCTTTATCATATTTTTTTATTTTAAAAAAATAATATCCTTTATTATAATAAGAAATAGCTTGCTTTTCAGAATTTAAATCACTAACAACATTATTGACATTATTTTTTATACTATTTAATTCTTTTTCAGTTATGTCTTTATTTTTACTAGCAAACTCATTATTTGGATCTATAGACAACGCTTCATTATAGTCATTTAGTGCATCTTCATATTTCTGCAACTTCATCTTAGCATATCCCCTATTTGTATATGCTTCTAAATTATTAGGATCTATTTCTTTTATTATTTTATCATAAATTTTTATAGCATCTTCATATTTTTCTAATCTTAAATTTAAAATTCCCATATTAATATAAACCAATAAATTATTAGGATCCAAAGATAGTGCTTTTTGTAAATCATTCATAGCCTTATCATATTTTTTCACATAAGCAAAGGCACATCCTCTATTAATATAATGAGAGGCTCTAATAGGGTTTAAACTAATAGCTTTATCATAGTCAAAAATTGCACTTTCATAATTTTTAAGTTGTAATTTTACAGCTCCTCTATTACTATAAAATAAAACATTAGTTGGATCTATAGATATTGCTTTTTCAAAATCTGATAAAGCTTCATTATATTTTTTAGAATATGCAAATGCACTCCCTCTATTTCCATATCCAAGAGCATTATTTGGATTCAAATATATTACCGTATCTAAATCTTTAATTGCATCTTCATAATTTTTAAGACTTGCTTTTGCAATTCCTCTGTTATTATAAAAAGAAACAACAGTTGGATCTAAAGATATTGCTATGTCAAAATCTGTTATTGCTTCTTCATAATTTTTATTTTTTGCCTTCAAAAGACCTCTATTATTATAAAGTTTAGCATTATTTGGATTAGAATTTATAGCTAAAGTTAATTCTTGATTTTGCCTATAATAATCATTATTTTCACTAGAAAATATATAACAATTAAAAAACATAAAAGATAGAAGCAATAATATTTTCATATTAAATTTTTTCATATTTCCTCTATTTTTGCTTTTTTAAAATTATAATGTATTTTGATTTATATTGCAAGCGTATTTAGAAACTTAAAGACATATATTTATATAATTAGGCTATTTTTGAATAGCCTAATTAAAAAATATAAATTATTAGAATATATAAATTAATAAAAAATGGGCAGTAGTGGATTTGAACCACTGACCCCTTGCGTGTCGAGCAAGTACTCTAACCAACTGAGCTAACTGCCCGTCCTATCGCAAAAACTAAATATCTTTAGGATCATTATTTTCAGGAATAACAGTCAAAATTTTTCTAGCTTGTTCTGGATATTTAGCAATAAATAAAAGCTCATCATTTATTAATGGTTTTTGTGTATGAACATTTGCATATCTTGCTAATTCCAAAATTTTATGTGCTTCTTCATCAGATTTAAAAGTAACTTCTAACTCTCCATATACATTTCTAAATCCTTTTATTCCACCATATTCTCCAGTAGAAATCATTCTTCCTGTTTCTATTATTTCTGGCTCTCCTCTTCCTAATTCTTCATAATCATACAATTCATAATTTCTTCTATCTTTTAAAGCACCATCTGCATGTATTCCTGATTCATGAGCAAAAGCATTGCTTCCAACCCCAGGTTGATTAATAGGAATAGGAACTCCAAAAGCATAAGAAGCATATTTTGCTATCTTCCAAGCCTTTGACAAATCAACTTTTTCATCTAATATATAATTAGAATTTTCTGCAAATCCACTAGATTTTTTCAAAGCTAATATAACAGAAACTAAATCTGCATTCCCTGCTCTTTCGCCTAAACCATTTATTGTTGTATTTATGTATGCATTAACGCCATTATCTATACAAGCCTTAGCACCTATAACACTATTAGCAACAACCATACCTAAATCATTATGGCAATGCAATTCTATGTCCATATTTGTATGTTTAGCTATATAGGAAATCCTTTCATAAATAGTAAAAGGATCATCATACCCTAATGTATCACAATATCTAAATCTATCTGCTCCAGCCTCTTTTGACTTTAAAGCAAATTCAACTAAAAAATCTTTATCTGTTCTAGAAGCATCTTCAGCATTTATTCCAACAACTGTGATTCCATTATCTTTTGCACATTTAACAGAATCAGCAGTATTGTTTATAACTTCATTTCTGTCTATTTTTCCTTTAAACTTATTTTTTATCATTTGATCAGAGGTTGACATTGACAAATTCAAATACTCTAAATTAGGAACTCTTTTTTTCCCTTCTATAACATCTTTTGTAATAGCTCTTGCCCAACCACTTAATCTTAAATTTTTTATTACACCTTTTTCTGCTAATTCTATATTTGCATTTAAATAATTTGTTTCATGATTTGTTACAGGAAATCCAAATTCAGACTGAAAAACTCCCATTTCATCAAGATATAAATTAATCAAAGTTTTTTCTAGCTTTGCTAAACCTAAATTTGCGGTTTGAACTCCATCTCTATTAGTTACATCTATTAAATAAATTTTATTCTTAGTCATTTCGGTTCCTCCTTCCTATAATCAAAACTAATTCAAATTATTACAAAAATCTACAATTCTAGTTATTCCTTCTAACATATTTTCAAAACTTAATGCATATGACAATCTAATACTATCTTTATCTCCAAAAGCTGACCCTGGAACAACTGCAACTTTTTTATCTTCTAACAATAGATTACAAAAATCCAAATCATTATTAATAACAATTCCATTATATTTTTTGCCAAAACATTTACTTATATTTGGAAAAACATAAAATGCACCTTTCGGCTCAGGACAAAAAATACAAGAAATGGAGTTTAATTCTTTAACTATATAATTTCTTTTTGTTTTAAACTTAGATATTATAGCCTCAAAATCATAATTAGAATCTTGTGTTAAAGCAGTAAATGCAGCTTTTTGAGCTATAGAATTTGCATTTGATGTCATATGACTCTGCATATCATCTATAGCTGAAGCTATTTCATTATCTGCAACAGCCAAATATCCAACTCTCCATCCAGTCATAGAAAAAGACTTAGAAAAGCCATTTATAACAACAGTTCTTTTTTTTATATCTTCATCAAAAGATGCTATTGAAACATGTTCGTTATCATATATTATCTTTTCATATATTTCATCAGAAATAACATATAAATTATGTTTTTTGATTATTGCTGAAATCTCTTTTAGTTCATCAATATTATAAATAGCACCTGTAGGATTATTTGGACTATTTATTATAACTATTTTAGTTTTATTTGTTATTTTTGACTCAAAGCTTTTCATATCTATTTTAAAATCATTTTCCGCTTTTGTTTCAACGATAACAGGAACTCCTCCACAAAGTTTAACTTGATCTATATATGTAACCCAATATGGACTAAAAATTATTACTTCATCACCTTCATTACATAATGCAAACAAAGCATTAAACAAACACTGTTTAGCTCCATTTGAAACGATTATTTGATTTGGAGAGTATGATAAATTATTCTCTTTAAGTAATTTATCACAAATTGCTTTTCTTAACTCTAAAAAACCTGCATTGGCTGTATATTTTGTAAAACCTTCATCCAAAGCTTTTTTAGCTCCATTTTTTATATAAGTTGGAGTATCAAAATCTGGTTCTCCTGCTCCAAAAGATATTATAGGATGTCCTTGTTTTTTCAAATCATTTGCCTTACTTGTAATTGCCAATGTAACTGATGCAGAAATTTGCAAACTTCTATTTGACATTTTTTGTCTTTCCATTTGTAAACTCTCCAATTAATTATTTTTAAAATTTTATCTCTTAGAAAACTGAAAACTTTTTCTAGCTTTTGGTTTACCAGGTTTTTTTCTTTCTACCATTCTAGGATCTCTTGTTAACATTCCAGCATTTCTTAACATTTTATGATTTGCTTCATCTATCAAAGATAATGCTCTAGCAATTCCTAACTGTATTGCTCCTGCTTGACCTGTAACTCCACCACCTTTAACATTTACTTTTATATCAAACTTATTTAATGTTTTAGTAACATTTAAAGGTGCTTTTATATCTTCTATATATCTATCAAGACCCTTAAAATAATCTTGATCTTTCATTTTATTTATAGAAATTATTCCTTTTCCAGCTACTAACTTCACTCTAGCAACTGATGTTTTTCTCCTTCCTAGCCCCCAATAAAATCCTTTCATAATTACCTCACTATTTCATATTTAATATATCTAATTTTTCAGGCTGTTGAGCTATATGTAAATGCTCAGCCCCTTTATAAATGTGCAATTTTTTTATAATTACATCTCTTAGTTTATTTTTTGGTAACATACCTCTAACAGCCAATCTAAGAGCTTTTTCTGGATTTGTTTTCATTAAAACATCATATCTTGTAAAAGTGGTTCCACCTGGATATCCACTATATCTAAAATCCATCTTTTGAACTAATTTTTTTCCTGTTAGTTTTATATTCTCTGCATTAATAACAATAACATTATCGCCTGTATCTACATGAGGAGTAAATATAGGTTTATGTTTTCCTCTTAAAATGTTAGCAACTCTAGTTGCTAATCTTCCTAAAACGATATCATTTGCATCTACAAGATACCATTTCTTTTCTAAATTTTCTTTTTTTGCCACAAAAGTTTTTCTCATATCTTCCTCGCTATTTTCTAAAAAATATATCCTTTTTAAATTACTATTTTATATTTTTAATGTCAAGTTTTATTTTTATAAAATTTTGACATAAAATTACAAAATTTACCAAATCTTATTTTAATATTAAATATATATTTATTTTAAATTCCCGTAAAAAATAAAAACATATAAATATAAAATAATAGTTAAAGTAAACCTTTTATTTCTTTTTCAAAATCTTCTTTCTCTACATACCCTATATGTTTATTAACAATATTTCCATTTTTATCTATTATAAAAGTTGTAGGAATCCCTGTTATCCCTCCATAATCTTTTACTATTTTTTCATTTCCCATTATTAAATGATATTTCATATTTTTATTTTCAGCAAAATCTTTAACTGTAGAAACTTTATCATCTAAAGAAACCCCTACTATTTCTAATCCTTTACTTTTATATTCATCAACTAAACTATTAAACCCTGGAATTTCTGCAACACAAGGAGGACACCAAGTAGCAAAAAAGTCTAAAATAATAACTTTGCCCTTAAGATTTGATAATTTAAAACTATTTCCATAAATATCAGATAATTCAAAATCTGGGGCATTTCCCCAAATTTTATTTAAAATTTCATCTAATTTTTTTACATCATCTAAATCTTTTTCTATATTAGAAATATTTTTATTTTTTTTATTCACATTTGAATTAGAATTGTCAATATTATTTTTTTCTACTAAAGTATTTTTAGAAATATCTTTTTGAGCTTGCAATTCTGCTTCTTTCAACATTTGCTCTAACTTAATAGAATTGTTTTTAGTAAAATGTGCTGTTAATAACCCAAGAACAATTCCAAGTATAAAAATACATGCTAAGACTGCCACAACTAAAATCACAATTTTTTTTACTTTCACAAAACCTCCTTTATATATCAATTAATTCTGTTATTAGTAAATTTGAAATTAAAATTCCTTTATATGTTAAAAAAACTTTATTTTCATTTAAATAAAAATAATCCTGTTTTTCAAATTCTTTTATTTTAAAAAAAAACTTATCAAAACTCAATCCTTTTAGTTTATTTATTTGAGTATATTTTTTTATATCTTCTAAATCCAATCCTTTTTTTAATAATCTTAATCCTAAAAAAATTTTTTCATAAAATTTTTGTTCTTCTGTCAAAATTTCTTCATATTTATATTTAGAATTATTTTTATTTTCTATCATTTTAAAATATTGACTAAAAGTGTTTGGATTTCTATATCTAATTCCATCTATAAAACCACTTGCATTAAGTCCTAATCCAATATATTCAGAGCCTTGCCAATATGATAAATTGTGTATACATTGATTATTAAAATTTTTAGCAAAATTAGAAATCTCATAATGAAAAAAATTATAGCTATTTAAAAATTTGCTTACTTGCAAATATTCTTCTATCTGAAAATCATCATCTATATTGTTTATTTTTTTTTTATTTATAAAATCATAAAGTTTTGTTTTTTCTGCAACATTTAACATATAAACTGAAATATGCTCAGGATTAAATCTACTCAAAAATTTATCTAATTTTTCTATCTTTTTATCTATATTAAGATATGTTTCAAAAGGCCAACCAATTATTAAATCTATATTTAATTTTTCAAAATCTAAATCTCTAACTATTTCTATTTTTTTCTCAAATTCACTATATTTATACTGCCTGCCTATCTGTTTTAATATATTATCGTCGAATGATTGAAGTCCTAAGCTAATTCTATTTATATTTAAAATCCCATTATTTTTTAAATAAAAAATTTTTTCATATGATAAACTTTCTGGATTGGCTTCGATAGTAAACTCATATAAATTTTCTGTATTAAAATTAGACTTTATTTGCTCAAACAAAAACTGAAGCTGTTTTATTGATAATACAGAAGGAGTTCCTCCACCTATAAATATAGATGAAATTTTTTGATTTTTATAGAATTGCATTTCTAAACTTAAATATTTCAAATATTCTTCCATAAAAACATCTTTTCCAGCAAAAGATAAAAAATCACAATAAATACATTTTGATTTGCAAAAAGGAATATGAATATATAAACTTTTT
>CAYQVV010000035.1:9431-12471 GCA_964421155.1 uncultured Elusimicrobiaceae bacterium | reverse complement strand
TCCTGAATTAATAGTAGAAGGCACAGTATATATTATATGTTTATTTGTGCCATCTGTATTTTTTCCATTAGGCACTAATAATTTTAATCCTGCTTGAATATCTACAGACTCTTCATCAGCTCCAAGTGTTATCACTCCATTTGGAGCTGCTAAAACCCCAGCAGACAAAAATTCTTTTCCTATCAGATTTTGAGCTGAAAAATCATTTACAAATTTTGTAGTTGCTGGTTTTTGAGAGCTATCCGACAAAGCTTGATTTACAAAAGTATTTTCTCCTAAAAAATTATTATTGCCTGAAAAAGTCATATTTTTTTGTAAATAAGCATTAAGAAGTTGCAAACTTGAAATTTTAAAACTTTGACTGCCATTATCAACTACAAAATAATCCCCATCAAGAACAACTTCTTTACTTGCTAGATCTATAATTCTTTTTTGTCCCATTTTTTTTATTCTCCTATCGTAAAATTAACTTCTAAATATATTCCTGCAGGATTAAGCGAATTTAAAATTGCTTGCACTTCTTCAAAATTTTCAATCCCTAACACATCTTGAAACATAATAGTATCTGCAGTATCGCTAGTAATAAGCAGATTATCTTCAACGACTTCATCTTCAATCTTTCTAACAAGAAACTCAGAAACATTATTATTTGTAGTTTGGATATTAATTTTCAAATGAGCAGGAGATATTCTTTCAAATGTAATCTCGCTATTATCTCCAAATATTTTTTTGAATACAGTAATATAACTCTCAAAATTTCCAACTACTCGCCATTTTTCAAAAATTTGATTAAAACTTTTTTTGAATATATCTCTCTTAATAGAAATATGAAAATCTGTTGTTTTTTCGTCATATAAAACTTCGCCTAATTTCCAGCTATCATAAGCATTATTAAAAAATAATAAACAATCGTTTTGAATAGCAGAAAATATTTTTTGTCCAACATTCACAATTTTTTTTTCTATTTCATCATTTTTAAAATATTGCATTATTCCCTCTAGACTATAACAACTTCTATATTATCTTCTGAAAACTCAAATAAATCTTGGAATTCTGCGACAAAAATATCAGAAACATATTCGTCGCTAGTTGCTGAATTTTTATACTGCAACAACACATTACTAGCCTGTGGAACATCACGACTAATCGTATAATATTTTGACGGCTCAAAATTCAAACCAAGTCTATATACTGCACTAATATTTTTTAATAATTTTTGCTTGATCTCTAAAATAGTATCGGGAATATATGGAGTATTCCCTGAAAGAGTGATTGTTAATTTCAAATTCGTTTCATATCTAGTAGGCAAAAAATATGCAAATTCAAAAACTTGATTATTAGACAAAGTTATATTCCCTGTTTCAGTTCCGTCACAGAAAAGCCCCGCAACAGTATAGTCACACAATCCCTGAAGTATCGTTGCTTTTTTCGTGCTATAATCATCAGCAGTCTCGTCAACATCAACACAGACAGACAGAGTCCCTGCATCATCTGCAGTCTGAGGTTTGACAGAAATAACGAAACCCAAATCAGAAAAAGCTTCAATGAGCCCTTCTACTGGAGTTTTTGGAATTGCTATTTTTTCATTTGTTGTTGCAATATAATCTTTCAACTTTTCAAATATTTGTGAAGTATCAACTTCGCACTGTTCTAACATTTGAGCAAAAACATAAAAATATTTATACAAATTCGTTCCTTCAAACTCTTCAGCTGTGTAAGAAGTCCCAAACTGCTCATTGATTCCGTCCCGCAATAATTCAAATATATCGTTCAAACTTCTTGGCACATATCCGTTTTGTGTAGTATTATACAATTACTATCTCCTTTTCTCTTTGATTACATCATCAATTAATCGCAATTTAATCATCAAATTCGCTAAACAATCTGGACCATCATCGTGTCCTTGAAATTCAAATTCTTTGACTTGTTTTATAAAATCAGAATTTTCAGTCTTAAAAATACTTGAATGTGCTAATTGAATATTTTTTGCTTGAACTCCAGCATTCATAATTCTAGCATTTTTCTCTGTGCAAGTATTCCAACCATGAACATTAAGACCCTCATTTCTCAATAATCTCACAGGATAATCGCCTAAACCGTTAGTTTCAAAAACGATTTGCGAAACATTATATTTTTTTGCAATTTCTAGCATATCACTAATGCAAGTATCCCAACTTTTTTTCCACACGAAACCTGTTGCAATGAATTTTCCAAAATTAATATACCCCAAAACCATTGCTGTATAATCATTTCCTTTCATGCTAGGATCTACAAAAGCGACGCATTCAGGATATAAAAACTCAGAAACTTCTTCAGTTTTTGAAAATGGTATTTTTTCATATTGAGAATCTATTTCAAGAAAATAATTTGCTTTAATACTTTCTTCTGTAACTCCAGCAGCTCTAAGAATATCAAGCTCAATATCAAGCTCTGGAATAGCTCCATATGCAATCTCAAATTTTGGCACATCTTCAAGAGATCTTAAAATTGCATAAAGATCTTTTGAATGAACTGGTTGCCCAATTATTGTTATATTTGGCGATTTTCCTTCGTTCAAACTTTGCAATTCTTCGTATACTTTTTTTACTCGCTCTCTTTCTTTTTCGCTTTTGTCGTCTGGGGTGATTATGTCATCGCACAAAATATAATCAACATGATTTCCTCTAATATTCGTGCTTCTAATGGAAAGCCCAACAACATTAGGCTGTTTGCCTAATTTCCCTCTAATTTTCAATTTTTCCAAGCTGTCTATTTCTAAATCAACACCGTTAACTTTCAAACATCTTGAAATTTCGCCAATTATATCTTGAACTTTACTTTGAGCTTTTGACAAAATTAAAAATGTCAAATTTGGATTTTCTATTAATTTTTCAACAACACCCATAATAGAAACATAGTCCGTTTTTCCATATTTTCTAGCACCTAGCAAAAGCCTAACTCCTCCACCAAATGCAAAATCTTTCATCTCTATTTGTTGTGGATAAGGCTTTGGATATGAACATCTTTCGCAAATATCTGAAAATGAAAAATTAATTGGCAA
>CAYQVV010000035.1:5064-9331 GCA_964421155.1 uncultured Elusimicrobiaceae bacterium | reverse complement strand
CTGAACTAAATTTTTTTCCCATCACTCTTCTCCAATCGTTATTCCTATTTTTTGCACGAAATTAGATACAACATTTGAAACATCTTCTACAAAAATATTTTTTTTCACTAATCTATCTTGGATATAAGCAATAAAACTTTCATTTTGAAACAAAATATTTTCATCAAAAAAATATTCTAAATCTATTCCCCAGTCGTCTAAATAAAAAAGATCTCCCAGTTGAATTTCCAATAAATTTTTAGCTTTATATATACTTAAATCTACTAACTTGAAATCTTTTTTTTGCTCATCAAAACCTATATCTAACATTTCTTTCCTCTTTTAGATCATTTTGTTGACATTAACAAAATGATTATTGCAAATTAGTTTTTAATGTTTCAATGCTCTGAATTATCTGTTCTATACTTTGAGCTACAGTCTGCAAAGTTGTAGGCAATGTCGGAGGGGTTGCCCAGCCCATTGTCGGCACTCCAAGCGAAGCAATTGTTGTATTGCTACATATATTTTTTACTGCACTTGCTACATTTTTTATATTATTAAGAGTATTCTGAATACTGCCAATAGGAATCGCAATATATACTCCCTCTAATTGTTCCAATATTACTATCCCCTCACTCTCAGCCTTACCTTGACTAAGAATTACAACATCACTAATATCTTTCCAAACTTCATCTATTTTTATTTGGACCTTTCCATTGCTTGCTTTTGCCTCAAATATCATTCTTCTACCTCATATCCAACATATAAAATCTTTTCATCATCCACATAAACTCCAATCCCATCTTTTGAAAAAACCTCTCTATTATTTAGTTTTGCAGTCAAAAAAACATCATCAGTCAAAACTGAATACAATCCTGAAACTCCCTTAAATATAGAAAATGTTTTAATGCCTTTACTTTCCAAATTAAGCTCAAGATCAACTCTTGGAACATCAAGAACATCAAAATCATTTAAATCATAAATTTTATACCAAGTAAATATCATAAAGGAGAAGCTCCTACCTTATATTTTTCCTGAACAGTATTTGTAGTTGACTCATTAGTTTCTTTTGTGCTATTTTTTGCTATAAGCAGACCCATCTGAATAGTGATTAAATCATTTACATTATTTCCACTATAAGAAAAATTTGCCAGTTTTGCATTTAATGCAAATATATTCTGATTAAAATATGTAATTCCATATTCCATCTCATCCATATATGCAAAAATATAATCACATACACTCAAAAACAAATTAAATAATATTTTATCATTTCCAGATACTAATTCTATATTGACAACATTTGTTAATGATCTTTGTTTAATCGTAGCCTTTTTTACATCCTTTGCAGTTGTAGCAACAGTTGACAATCCATCTCCACCTTGTATATAATTAGTCATAACATCACTAGCTATTTGAATCTGCTTTGATTGACTATTTACATACAATCCGAACATAGGATCTAAATAAAAAGGAATAAAAGCTGGAACTTTTAAATTACTAGAAATATTAATCTTCTTTTTTAAATTAAAAATAAATAATGGATTTATTCCATCAAGCATATTTTTTCCCTTATTTTTTTTTGGAGGCATAAAATGTTTTTCTTTTCAACACTCCCTTTTTGGGTAGAAAGTCTTATTATAGGATTTGTTGGACTTTTCTTTTTTTTCCCGATTTCTATAATATTTTTTAGCATTTCTACAATTATTTTATTTTTCAAAATAATTGAATGTATAAAAGAAAAATAAATTATTTTCCTTTTATATCTGAAAGTTTTTTTGCCATATCCTGAACTGCACCAACCGTAACATCTTTAAATTTTTCTACAGCTCTAGTAGGATTTAAAAGATCTCCTATACCTCTAATCTTATCTAAAATAGGACTTAAATAATAAAAAAACCCACCTACTTTATCTATTACATCTTCTGCATTTTTAGCTGACTGTATCATAAACTTATCTGTAATATTTTGAATTTTATCTAACTTTTTGTTAATTTCTACAAGCTGATTATAATCGCCCATAAGGCTATACATATTTTTATCTTTTTCTGCTTGCAAACTTGCTTGTGAATTTATATTGCTTACATCAATAGTTTCTGCACCTTTCATTAGTCGACTAAATTTTAATTGCTCATTATTAAATGCTTGTATATCTTCTAAGTTAGCAAGTTTTGATAAATTCTTATTAATCTTTTTATCACTATAAGGCAAAATTCTTTTATTAACTTCTTTAAATAAATCCTCAAGCGGAGTATCCATTAATTCTCCAGTCACTTTAGCTTGCCTAATTCCAAAAATATCTATAATTGACTTATCCCTAATATCCTTATCTCCTATTTTCTGAAATTCATTCAACAATCTAAGCATTCCGTCTAAACTATCTTCAAATTGTATATAATTTTCAAGAGGATTTTGCTTTCCTTCTTTTACATCTATTTTTGCTTGAGCAATTTTTTCTCTATAATTCAAAAGCATTAAATCTAAAACATCTTCATTAATACCACTTTTACCAAATGCCATAGATGTTCTTAAATATTTTGCCCCCGTTGTTCCGTATTGTTCAGATTTTGTCATAATATTATCTGCACTAGATAATTGCTCATTCATATTTTTATCTAGACTCTCAAATGGTCTAACTACTCTCTGCATAAGATTTTGAATTGTAGAAAAAGCCATTGATACACCATTAAAAATATTTAAAAAACTTTGTGCTCCAAAATTTAGTCCAGATTTCCATTCTGCTATAGTCTTTTTTGTCCCTGTATTCATATTTGCATTAAATTGTTTGCTCGCAACTTCAAGCCCTTTGCCAAATTTTTGACTAACATCTGCCATTCGTCTATTTAAATCTTTCATAGAATCAATCATTTTATTATTTTGAATCTCTGGTTTAATGTATATTATGTAATCTTTCATCTGTTAATAATCCTCCAGCATAAAAACTATAATTAACAAGTTCTTGAAATGTCCAATCTCTGCCTTTCATATCAAAAGCTATTGCATTAAGATCAATACTAAAATTTTCTAGTTTTTTTTTAAATCTGCATTAATCATAAAAATATCAACTTGAAAAAATTTTAAACATACAGCAACAATTCTCTTTACAATATCCTCTATCTTTAAATTTTTTATAGTGCTTTTATCAATCAAAATATTATTTGTATCATAAGTCAAAAAAATTAATGACTCTAATTCTGATTCACTAATTTCAATAAAACCTAAAGCTTGAGTAATAATATTTTTTTTATCTTCATCATTTTTTTCAAAAATTTCTTTCAAAAATTCCTCGTAGCTCTTAGCTAAATTATCTGGAGTCATTTTCATTCCTAACAATAATGTATGAAATGCTCTAAATGCTCTTAAACTTTCTAATCCTACAAATTCTTTTATCTTTATTTCTTCTGTCATTTTTTATTCCCTAAAATTATCCTCTAAATCAAATGTTAGTGATATTATTTCTATATTAAAATGTGTGTCATTTTCTTCTACATTAAGTTGTGTCGGTTTCTTTTTTAGAACCGCATTTTTGCTGATCCTACTAGTTCCATCTATTCTATCTATACAAAAAATATCTAATCTACCTTTCTTTTTATATATATCGCCCAAAAGATTAATTATTTCTATAGGAATATTTTTAACTATCTGAGTTCTAATAATTGGCTGATCCAAATTGCTTTCATATTCCAAACCAATTTTATTTTTTGCATTCATACCACGAGTCAAACCTGTTTCATGTGGATTATCTACAATATCACTGTCAATGTCCTCAAATTCATATCTGGTCCCGTTATATACAAACCCAAAATTACACCTTGACAAATCTAATCTATTCATATTACTTTCAACTCCTTATTTTTAAAATCTCCAGCCAAAATTTATAAATTTTCCTTTTTTCAATTCCTGACTAATCGGCATAAATAGTTCATTTGAAAAACTCACTTTTGGAATATATTTTTTACTTTTAATTGCAAAAGTTATAAACTTTCCAACAATGCTTCGTTTTTTTTTGACTCTGCTTTTAGACTAATAATTGCCTTGTCAATCTGCGTCAAAATTACAGATATTGGCAACCACGGATATTGTGCCTTAACTTTCTCAATAACATAGTCTCGTCTCTTTTCTTGAATAGTTTTTTTATCATCTCCATCGTCAGCTATTCCTGCAAATTTTTCATAAGCTATAAAAACTAAATTTTCTATTACAGAATACACACCTGACGGAATCCATCTAAATTTGCTTGAAATATAACTTTTAAAAATATTTACCAATGTCGGCGACAAAATAAATA
>CAYQVV010000035.1:2657-4964 GCA_964421155.1 uncultured Elusimicrobiaceae bacterium | reverse complement strand
CTCCTATAATTTCTTTTCCAAAATTTAATAATAATGGTTTTATTACTTCCCACAATTGCATTGATAATTGATTTAAATTTTCCATTTTTTTTATTTCTCCTTTTTTTTTATACTGCTTTTAGTTCAGTTATAACTCGCCATAATGCCGTCGGATTTGAAACAGTTATATTTCCATCTGCGACAAAATTTGAATTATCGTCTATATTAATTTTTACAGTTCCACTCTCTAAAAGTTTATTTGAAATATATTCGTCTATTACTTTTTGCACTTCTCCTTGAAGCAAAACTGATTCTGTAACTGTATATTGAGGATTATTTAGAGTAATATAGTTCAAAGCTTTTGCTTGCATATCTATTTTTAACTCTTCTAAAATATACGGTGCGATTATTGCTTGAGAACCCGCAACAAAAAAAGCCAGCCTGTTATTATAAGTTTCGCTTGATAAAACAAAACTAATCATATTCTCAAACATACTTTCAGCTGTGCCTAAATCTACTATTCCATCATTATATGGACATTCTATATATTGCTTACTCTTCCAACTACTTGAACTCAAAATTTTACCAAAAGCATACATCATATTTTTGCTTGTATTTGCTGATATTCCATAAAATGCACAAAAATTTGACTTAATAGCATAAGTGTGGGCGGAAGTTGTGTCATAAAAAGTTTTTCCAATTATTCCTTTAAAACCTGCAGTGCTTGATATTGCTTCATAAATGTTCGCAATGTCAGAATCTAAATAATCTTGAGATATAAGAACTGTGAAAAAATCATTTTTATTAGCAGATAATATTGTTGCTAAATCTGATATATCTTCTCCATCCCAAATAGCAAGATTAACTTTATTTAATCCTGCATTAAATAATTGCACTACATCAACATTATCTGTATATGTCGTTATATCACTTTTATTTGTAATAGAATGATACCCATTTTCAACAGCACTTTTTGGCTTTACTATAACTGCAACCTGCCGTAAATAATTTTTATTTGCGATTGGCAAGGCTTCTTGTAAATTAACCTTAAATACATAATCTAATAATATATCCATTATTTTTGCTCCTCCATTTCTATTATTTCCATAATCGCATAATTTGCTATATCTATTAGAGTATCTACAATACTCTCATCTTCAACTTTTATATCTTTTTTCAAATATAAACTTTCTAACCTATTTAATTTATCTGACAATCTAATCAATATTGCATTATTATGTTTTTTCCTTAATGTAGAAAAACTATCCCCATAATCATGATTCTTTTTTTCATATAATTTGTTTAGCTTTTCACAAATACTTTTATGCTTTTCTATTTTTTCCAAAGTTTTTTCTCCTAATTAAAAAATTTTTTTATCACATTAAATATAAAATCTACACCTGCTATTTTATACCGAATTGGATCATATTCTTGACTGTAAAAGTATGTCCATTCAACATAAAAGCCATTAAAACTTTTATCAAAACTTTCTATTTCTATATTATTCTCTATTGAAGAAAAACTAAATCTATTCAATATTAATCTGTCAGCTTTTTCTATTCGTCTTTGAAAAAACCAGCTCGGATTTTCTGCATTTTGCCCAATTATTGCAATATATCCATTCACTGTCCCGAATGCTTTTCCTTCTGCTGTTTTTCTAATTCTGCTTTTCTCAACCCAACAAAAAAAACTTTTTTCTTTTTCAATACTAGGCTTACAAAATAAAACTTTTTGCACTCCAAAAATTCTCTTTAAATCTTGTTCAAGGGCAGAATGAAACATTTTAATTTTTATTTCCTTTTTTCTAATTTTGCTTTGGTATTTTTCAAAAAACTTCCTGTATCAACTAGCGAATGATTAAATCCTTTTCTTTTTTCTGTAGAAATTTTGTTAGGTCTATATTTTTTTTCTTTGATATGCACTTTTAAAATTTCCGCGAGCTTTTGAAAAATATTATCCCGTTTCAAAACATAATCAGCTATTAATTCAACAATGCTTTCTATATTTTTTTCTTGCTTAAGTGGAGTCAATAGCCAATTATATTTTTTCTGTAATATTCCGCCTAAGTCCTGCATTCCAATTCTTGCATTTCCTTTTATTTTTCTTGCTCTTACTCCTTCGACTGTTCTATATCCAGCCTTTTTTGAAAGTGGAATTTTTCCAGGAACATTTTCTAAAATTCCTACTGCAAAAGTTTGCTTTTCAAATTCTTTTTTAAAATCATTCAAAAATTTTTTGCTATCTATCTTAAAACTAATCAAGCACTGCTCCTATAATTACATTGTTATAATCTGTTTCAAGATTCAAAACTGCTTCATCTTCTAACTT
>CAYQVV010000035.1:0-2557 GCA_964421155.1 uncultured Elusimicrobiaceae bacterium | reverse complement strand
TTTTTTATATAGCTCTCTTTCTATTTTTTCTAGAAAGAGAGCTTGATATTTTAAGCTTCCTCTTAAGCCTCGTATGTAATTAATTGTTTTATTATTGCTCCTTGCATATCGCAACTTGTCATATTGCTAGAAAATGCAACATTAAGCCAAGTGTATCTTTTTTCGTCTCTATAACCTTGCCCATCAACAGCTGGCAACATCGCATAATTAAAAGTTAATTTTTCAGGAGCCAAAACCAAAATACCGTTATTATCATCTCCTGCTAATCCTGAAAAAAGATTCTTAGATAAAGTTCTAAAATTGATCGTTTTTCCTTCAGCAAGATATGCATTTTTTATAGCAGAAAGATATGTAATATCTGTATTAGCTACAAATTTTCCCAATTTTTTTGCAATATCTCCAACAACAATTATTTCTTTTTTTATATTCCCTACATATGTTTCGCTCTGTTCAACAAGATCATCAAAGATTACTTTTATATCATCAAGACTAAAAGTCGCAGAAATTTCTTCTGAATCATTTAAAATATAATTTCTATCACTAGATTTCCAAAGTGCATTATTTAAAAGATTTCCAGAACTATCAAAATCTCCTGCAAAAAATTGCTTATCAAACTGCATACTATTCAATTCAAGAATTTGATCAGCAATTAATTGTAAATCAGAATTATCTTGAAAACCGCTCTCATGATAAGATATTCCAAAAAAATATTTATTAAATATTTTTTTTGCCAACATTGCATTCGCATGTTTCTGTTCTGTATCTTGAGCATTAATTTTTCTAGCTACAGCATCTCCGATTAATGTTGTTTCTTGCAAATTAACTTGCCCTATTTTTTCATCATACTTTTTAGTTTTTGGCAACATAGTCCAAAGTGGTAAATAAACTGGATTATATCCATTATTTAACTTTTCAGTCGTTATCTCTAACGCTATTTTATCAGTAGACATTTATTATTCTCCTTTTTGTTGTATTTTTTATATCTTCCGTTACTTCTAACTTTTCACATTCGCAAATATTTTTTTCTGCTTCTTCTACAATCAATTCTTCATCTATTTCTAACTTTTCACATTCGCAAATATTTTCCTTTTTTTTAGACATATATTTTCTCCTCTATGAAATACCTAACCATGTTTTAATCCCAGCCAAAGCTGCTGTTCCATAAGATGTAATATCCATAATGCAAATTCCGCCAACAAAATCTATTGTCGCAGAATCTGTTGTATTTAGAGAGCTGTCAGACATATTTACTCCTGCCTGTTTATCAGATGTAAAAATTGCATTAGTAGGTAATGTTGTCGGAGTATCTGTAAAAAGAAATGTTGTAGGATCTACATATACTCTTTTTCCAACTAAGCTAGTGCTTGAAGTGCTTAAAACTTTAACCCCAACACCTTTTCCAGACTCTATTACAGCAACTTCTTTTCCAGCTCCTTTGTATCCAAATACTCCTAAAATCATTTTTGAAGTAGTCAGTTTTTTTACTCCGCCGTCGCTATTCAAATATGCTGCAACTCCAGCTTGAACATCATTAGCAGAAGCCTCAGAAAACGAATAATTATTAATTATGTCACTATTCCCTCTAATTTTTGGAACTCCTAAAAGAACACTCATTTTTTATCCCCCTCATTTTTTTTTCTAAATTTATTCTCATAATCACTAGCAGTCTGATTTCTAAATCCACTGCTATGCAATTTTTTTAACATTTCATCTTTTTTACTTCTATCATATAAGTCTTTCACAATCAAAACATATTCAAAATAATCATTAGCAGATTCAATCTTTTTAGTCTTAGAAAATTTAGTATATTCCTCCGCTTTTCCTCTCAATCTCTCTGGCAACATATCAATATAATCTTGTTTTGAAAATATATCTTCAATTATCGAACTTTTTAATTCTCTTGTTTTTTCAATAGAACTTCTAAATTCTTTTGTTGCAAGAACCTCAACGACTTTTTTTATATTCTCTCCAAAAAAATCGCTATCTTTAAGTTCTACTTTCAAAAAATTTTCAAAATTTGCAGATTCTAAAATTTGTTTTTCCCATTCTTTTTTTTCAATATCTTCTGCTGCTTTCTTTTTTGCTTCATTCAAAACAGAATCATCGTCATTTTTTGTTGTTTTATCGCCCTTCTCTTTTCCTTTTCCTTTTCCTTCTCCTTCTAGTCTCGCTAACAGTTCAGATATTCCACTTAACTGAGCTTTAAATTTTTCATTTTCTTTTTCCAAATCTTCTAATGTCATTGGCATTTTTTTTACTCCTATTTAAATTATTTCTAAATCGCACTGACAACCATACCGTTCGCCTGGCATATTACCTTGACTATCTCCTGTTCCAATTTCAAAAATTTTGCCATACAATTTTTCATGTTCAGGGTCAGGATTCATTGCACTAGAAGGAAGCCAACGATATAATTTTTTTTCGCCAGTCTTTTTAATCTCTTCTTTTGCCTCTTCTTTTATATTTTGTATTTCCTCATATCTTATAGCCATTTCAAGCTGTTGTTTTAAAAGAGTGCCTTTTTGGATATTTTCTATAAATCCTTCTCTATTTTTTG
>CAYQVV010000034.1:9274-12511 GCA_964421155.1 uncultured Elusimicrobiaceae bacterium | reverse complement strand
ATTTTAAAATCAAAATCTGTAGTTATTTTAAAATTTTCATAACTGCCTTCTGCTATAAAAATCTTTTCTCCAAAATATTCCATAATCATAGCATCATCTGTAGCTTCAAAATTTTTTTCTATTGCAAAATCATATGCCTTTTTCAAGATTGAAAATTCAAAAATCTGCGGAGTCTGAACCATCCAAATTTTTTCTCTATCAAGTATGCCATTACTAACAATATTTACTTGCTTTTCTGAATTTAAAACTGGATTTGCCTGTCTAATCGTATCTTTTGCTTTAACTGCAAGAATCGCATTCCCATTTTTTTCTGCCACATCAAAAAGTCTATCTATATCATCCTTTTTAAAAAAAGGTCTAACTGCATCATGAATCAAAATCTTTCCATATCCATCGTTAATTTCAATATTTTTTAACGAATTATAAACTGATTCTTGTCTAGTTTTTCCACCTTTAACTATTTTTAAAAATGAAAATTTTGATAAAAAATATTTAGAATTTTCTGCAAAATTTTCTTCTGGAAAAGCCAAAATAAATTCTCTAAAATCCACCTTTTCAGCCATTTTTTCTATTACTATTTCTAAAATAGTTTTATCTTTCAAAGTTGCAAATTGCTTACTTTTTCCCTGCAAAAAATCTTTTAATCTGTTTCCAGATCCGCCTGCTGGGATAATAATTGAATATTGACTTTTTTTATCTAACATTTTATCTCATTTTTTCTATAAAATTTTTACTCATACATTCCAAAATAGAATTCATTACCGTATTAATTTTTTCAAACTTGTCTTGATTAGAAAATATTTCTTGTTCTGATTGAACATACTTTGAAAAAGACATTTCATTTCTACTGTTTTTAATTATAGCTTTTGCTGAATCTATTGTAGTCTCTAAATGAAACTGCAATCCAAAAACTCTATCTTTAAATATAAATGCTTGATTTCTGCAAGCTAAACTTTCTGCTATCAAAACAGCATTTTGGGGAATATCAAAAGTTTCTCCATGCCAATGAAAAACTTCTAATTCATTTGGCAATATTTTTTCAAAAATCGTATTTTCTAAATTTTTTAAATTAATATTAAACCATCCAATTTCTTTATATTTATTCTGATAAACTTTCGCTCCAAGGACATTCGCTATAAGTTGTGCACCTAAACAAATTCCTAAAACTAATTTCCCAGATTCAATAGCTTTTTTTATAAATTCTTTTTCTTGAACTAGCCAAGGATATAAATCTTCATCATTCACACTCATTGGTCCACCCATAATGATAAGCCAGTCAAAATTATCTAAAGAAGGGAAATCTTCACCTTTAAACAAACAAGTAGAAGTTATTTCATATCCTTTATTTTTCAAAAAACTTTCTATACTACCAAGCCCTTCAAAGTGAACATGTTGCAGATAATGAACCCTCATTATATCCTCACAATTTTCAAGAATTCAATTTTTCTTTTACTTGTATACCTAGATCTCTCAATTGATTTTTTGCTACTGGAGATGGTGCATCTGTTAAAAGACAGCTGGCTTTTTGCGTTTTTGGGAATGCGATAACATCTCTAATAGATTCAGTCCCTGTGCAAAGCATAACCAATCTGTCTATTCCAAGAGCTATTCCACCATGAGGCGGAGCTCCATATTCCAAAGCATCTAATAAAAATCCAAATTTTTCTTTCGCCTCTTCTTCTCCAATATTCAAAAGTTTGAACATTTTTTGTTGAACTTCTCTATTATGAATTCTTATACTTCCGCCACCCATTTCAATTCCATTCATAACAATATCGTATGCTCTTGAATTTATAGCCAAAATTTCATCTTTGGTCATATTTTCTAAATTATCAAAATCTTTCAAATCTGGACATGTAAATGGATGATGTTTAGCAACAAATCTTTTATCTTCTTCATCATATTCTAATAATGGAAAATTATAAACCCAAACAAAATTATAAACATTCTCTTTTATAAGATTTAATTTTTTAGCCAAAAATATTCTCAAAACTCCTAAAACTTTCTGAGATATTTCTTCCATATCACTAACAATCAAAAGTAAATCATTATCTTTTATTTCTAATCTTTCAATTGTTGCATCTATTTCTGATTTTTGGACAAATTTGGTCATTGGAGATTCTAAATTTCCATTGATATACTTTCCCCAAAGAAGACCTTTTGCTCCAAATTCTTTTGCTTTTTCTGTCAAAATATCTAAATCTTTTCTTGAGAAACTTGCTCCACCATCAACTTTTATTCCCAAGACTCTCCCTTTCTTATTTGACAAAACTTGCTTAAAAACTTGAAATTCTGTATTTTCAAAAATATCTGACAAATTATTTATAAGCATACCAAATCTTGTATCAGGAGCATCAGATCCATATCTGCTCATAGCTTCTTGATAAGACATTCTACTAATAGGCAACTGCACATCTATTCCAAATATCTTAAAAGTATGCTTAATCAATCTTTCTATTACATCATAAATTTCTTCTTCTGTTGTAAATGAAAGCTCCATATCAAGCTGTGTAAATTCTGGCTGTCTATCAGCTCTCAAATCCTCATCTCTAAAACATTTCGCTATTTGATAGTATCTATCAAAACCCGAAACCATCAAAAGCTGTTTAAAAAGCTGTGGAGATTGTGGCAAAGCAAAAAATGAACCATTTTGAACTCTGCTTGGCACTAAATAATCTCTAGCGCCTTCTGGTGTAGATTTTGTTAAAACCGGAGTCTCTACATACATAAATCGTTCTTTCTTTAAAAATTCAGAAACTTCTTGTATAAAAGCACTTCTTTTTCTAAATATATCTTGCATCTTAGGATTTCTAAGATCCAAATATCTATATTTCAATCTAACATCTTCTGCAACTTCTTTTGATTTTTCTATATCAAAAATTGGAGGTTTTGATGTATTCAAAACTTCTATATCTTCTAAAACAATTTCTATTTTTCCAGTTGACATATTTGGGTTTTCTGTGCCTTTCATTCTTTCAAAAACTTTGCCTTCTATCTTCAACACAAATTCTGGTTTTACATTATGTTTAATCACTTCTAAAATCTCATCTGAATTTTCAAAATCTTCTGGTCTAAAAACTACTTGAACAAGACCTGTAATATCTCTCAAATCGAAAAAAACCACCCCGCCATGATCTCTACGGCTGTTTACCCAACCAGAAACAATAACTTTTTGTCCAACAAAACTTTCGCTCACTTCTCCACAATAATTTGTTCTATACATGATTTGCTCCTATA
>CAYQVV010000034.1:5670-9174 GCA_964421155.1 uncultured Elusimicrobiaceae bacterium | reverse complement strand
TCAATATTCATTGATTGTTCTCTGATTCTATCAACAATAATTTTACATTCTATTGCTATCTCTTTTCCTTTTACATCCAAAACTTTATCGCCAAGAGTATTAAATTCTCTATGTAATTCTTGAACCAAAAAGCCCATTTTTTTTCCAATATTATCGTCATCTAAAATATCTTTAAATTTACCCAAATGAGCATTTATTCTAACAATTTCTTCTTCAAAATCTCCCTTAAAAATCCAAAAATTCATTTCTTTTTCTATATTTTTTTTGTCTAGCTCATCAATTTCATCTTCATCAAACTGATCTAATTTTTCTTTTATTTTTATCTTCATATTTTCGTCATATAGCTTCTTAATTTTTTTCAAATCTTCTGCATTTTTTGATAAAATTTGAAAATATTTCAAAAATTGCTTTTTTAATTTTTGACCTTCTTTTTTCCTATCTTTTTTAAATTTATCTAACAAACTTTTAAAAAGATCTTTTAAGTCCTCTTCTAATATTTGATTTTCAGGCTGTTCTTTTTTACCTTTATTTGCTTCATAAAATCTAATCAAAGACATAACAGAAATATCATTTTTAATATTCATTTTTCCTGAAATTCTATCTATTTCTTTTTTATATTTTTCCAGTTCTTCTTCATTTAAAACAAAAGAATCTGCCTCATCCAAAACTTTTTCATAATTAATCTGAACATAAACTTTGCCTCGTGAAATTTCATTCTGCAAAATTTGCTTTAAAACATCTTGCAAATATAAATCTTTTATACCATCTATTCTGTATTCTAAAAATTTACTATTTACACTAGATATTTTCATATCCCAAATAATATTATTTTTCTTTTTATTTACATGAGCGAAACCAGTCATACTATCCATTTTTATTTCCTAATTTATTTATTTGCTTTCTTTATATCTAAAACTTCATTTATTAAAAATTCTGTTAATTTTTTTCTCGCTAAATTAAAATTTTTTTTCATTTTTAAAACTTTTTTTATATCTCTAATAGTTTCAAAAAAATTATAATTAAAATAATTTAAACTTTTAAAAAAAATTTTTATTCCCAATCTTTTTCTATTTGAAATTACATTAAAAACTTCTTTAGCAATATTTTTATCTTTTAATATTTTTGGAAAACAAAAATAAAAATCATCACTAACTGCTCTTACTATTTTTATATTTTCAAGTGGATTTAAAAAATTTCTTGACTCAAAAAAATACTTTATTTCTTTAACCCAAAAAAAAGTTTCCATATCTACAATATCTACATTTTTGACTTCTTTTTCAGAAATATATTTTTTACCCTCAAAATCCATAGGGGAATCTACTGTTATCAAAGTTTTATTTGAATTTATTTCTATATCTAAATTTATTTCTTCGTCATTATAAAAAATATTTTTTGGCTCTATAATATCTCCAACTTTTAAATCAAAGTTTATCCCACCTGCAAGCCCAACTAAATATATTTTACTAAACAAAATCTGATTATTTGAGTTCAAACTTTTTTCATAAAAATTTAAAAAATTTCTAAAATTATTTATAGAATTTTTCTTCCCTATTCCTGTAGAAAATATAAAAAATTGTTTATTTAAACTTTCATCTTTAAAAACATATATAAAATGTTTTTTTGATTTATTCCCCAAAAAAACATCTATTTGCATTTTTTTTAATTTTAGTTTTTCAAATTCAAAAAATAAATTTTCTAACTCAAAATTCATTGCTGAAATAATCAAAATATTTTCATTTTTAATCATTTTTATAATCCTCTAAATAAAAACGATATATAAACTCGCCTTCCTTACATAGATTTAAATCTTTTCTTGCTATAAGTTCTATATATTTCTCATTTGTTTTAAGATTTTTTATTTGAAAATTTAAATCTTTTATTTCTTGCTCTAAATTTACAGATTTTTTTATTAGAATTTTCTTATATTCTTTTAATTTGAAAATTTTCACAAATGTAGAATTTAACAATAAAAAAAGAAAAATAGATATAATAATTATTGTTGTTAGCTTCTTTTTATTTTGTAATTTTTTCAAAATTTTTTCAAAATTTTTTTTCATATTTTTCACAAGTCAATAAGTAAAATAAAATATTTTTTATATTATCATTTTTCAAAATTTTTTACAAACTTATATTTAATACATTTTTTTATTTTGAATATTTTAAATTTAATGATATTATTATTTAAATAAATATTAAATTCTTGGAGGTTTTATATGTTAAATTATGAAAACAGATCTAGCCATAAAAAAAATCTATTATTAAATTATTTTGGAATTGCAATATCTATATTAATATTTAATATATGGAATATACCTTTTTTTTCGTTATTTTGGCCTAAATATTTTTATATATATTTTATTTTTCTAGCAATAGGATGGACTATCCATATAAATATTGGAAAATTTATTATGAATAAATTAATTTCAAAAAAATATAATATTCAAGTAATGAAAAGATATAGAGAACATCAATTATGTTTAATATTTTATGGATTCTTTTGGCTTGGATCTGCATGTGTTTTTAATTCATCTCAAGATACTTTGGATGCAATTTTTGTTCAATATTTCTTATTTTGCTTTTTATCAAACTTAATTTTAATGTTTATATATAAGAAAAAATATATAAATATTATAACTAATACAAAAAATCAGTTAAAAAATATATAAGTTATAATTTTTTCAAAATAAAGCTGTAATTTATTCCATTTAATGATTGACAACTAAATAATATCTTCTTATATTTGCTATCTTGTTTATTTACATAATAAATGCCCATTCCTATATCTGCTAATGGCGAACTTGTTTCTAATAATCCAATATATTTTTGAGAATTTATTGTATTTTCACAAAAAATATTTTCTAACTCTTTATTTAAAACTGAATTACAAAAAATATGCAAATCTATTTCTTTTTTGCTTATACTTGCTTTACATAAACTAAACTCTATACATTTTAAATAAGAGTCTTTTGCAGCAATCCTATCATCTACAGAAAAACTTGTAGAATGAAACCCTATAATTTCTCCTAAAATTTCATTTCCATTTTTTATTGCCTCTTCATAGTTTTCTATAATTATACTAGAGGATCCTTCACTTAAAATTTCATCTTTATAATAACTTTCTTGCACCATTTTTATATCAAAATTACTAATTTCATCTGATCCTGAAATCAAAATCATTTTTTGTCTTTTGCTCTTTAAATTTTCTAATCCATACCATAAAGCTGCCAAAGGACTAAAGTTCCCCCAAAAAGTAGAATTAAAACCTTTGATCTGAAAAATATGAGCAATATGTCCACTAGCAGCATTAAAAGTACTATTTTGAAATTTTAAAGCTGAGGCATATTCCATTCCAATATCTAAAATTTCTAAATAATAATCTTCTATAAAATTTAATATGGATTTACAATTTCCAAAAAACAAACCTATTTCTTCTTTTTTATATAGATTTTTATCTTTTAATAAATCATAAATATTCTTTATTGCAAATCTAACAAAATTAGGGTT
>CAYQVV010000034.1:3404-5570 GCA_964421155.1 uncultured Elusimicrobiaceae bacterium | reverse complement strand
TATCTTTTAATAAATCATAAATATTCTTTATTGCAAATCTAACAAAATTAGGGTTCTTCGCAAATTTTTTTATATCATCAATTTTCAAAAAAATTTCTTTTAAAAATTTTTCAGCTTCATATTTTATTACTTTTTTGGATTTATCTAAAAACAAATTGTTTTCTATTTTTGAAAAAAATTCTTCTTTAGAATTTATAAAAGGAGTAATAATTGAAAAACCTGTAATAACTATTCTATCTTTCTCAGCCCCATTTAAATAAATATTCGGTTGTATATTATTACAGAATTCATCTTCTTGGACTTTTGAAAACACTATAGAAAAATTATTTCCTCCAAAAGCAGAAGAATTTGAAATAAAACTGTCATATTTTAAATTTAAAACTTGATTCTTTACATAAACTGAATCTTCCAAATTAGAAGTATTTTCTTTCCAGTTCAAAATTGGAGGGACAATCCCTTGTTGCATACAATCTAACATAATAATATTTTGTGTAACACCAGATGCCCCAAGAGTATGCCCGTAAAAAGGCTTCAATGAAGTTATAAAAAAATCATAATTTTCATCTTCAGAAAAAATCTTTTCTTCAGAAAAAATATTTTTTTTTGCAAAAACTTTTTTTATTGCTAAACTTTCAGCAAAATTATTGGCAGCTGTCCCAGTCCCATGAGAACAAATAACTTTTATATTAGACTTATCTAAATTTGAAGATAAAATAGCATCTTCCATTGTCTTTGATAAACCTTTTGCTTCAATATCTGGAGAAGTAATATTTTTATATGCATCTCCAAAAAAAGAATACCCTAATATTTCTGCATAAATTTTTTTATCTTTCTTAATTGCATTATCTAGTCGTTCTAACACACAAAAACCAGCTGCTTCCCCTAAATTAAGTCCAATATTTTTACTAAAAGATGAACATTTATCTTTGCTTATACTCATAAAACTGTTAAATCCAGACAAAGTTGTTTCACAAAGAGTATCAGCTCCTCCAACAAAAGCAATATCTATATCTCCATTCTTTATCATTTCAAAAGCCAACCCAAAGGCATTATTACTAGATGCACAGGCATTTGTAAAAATATACTTTGGACCCAAAATTTTAAAAATTTCATTTTCTTTTTTTCTAAAATAATCTGACAAAACATCTGCACTACTACAATATTTCATGCTAAATTCTGTGAGATTAGTTGCATTATCAAAATTTCTATATAATTTTTCTAGACTTAAAATATTTCCATTACATGTTCCAAAAAACATTCCTATTCTATAAGGATCTATTTTTTTTAAATCTTTGGTTAAATCAGAATCTTCTATAGCTTCTCTTATAGCAAAATCAGATAAAATATAACTTTTATCATATTCATGATTTTTTATTTCTAATGATACTTCACCTAAAAATTTTTTACCTATTCTCTCTAAATTTATCCCTTCCAAATATTCTTTTTCTATTAAACCATCTTTACAATTTATTATATTTTTTATTATTTCTTTTCTATTATTTCCAATACTAGAAATCATTCCCATACCAGTAATTACAACTCTATTATTTTTCATATCATAAAACCGCCATCTACAAAAATAGAAGTTCCATTAATATAGCTAGAATATTTTGAACATAAAAACAAAACTACATTTGCAATCTCTTCTGGTGTCCCAAGTCTTTTCTTTGAAACAAAATTCAAAATTTCAGATATATTATCATTTTTCATATCATTTATAAATTCTGTTTCTATTAAACCAGGAATTACTGAATTTACTCTTATATTATCTTCTGCATATTTATTTGCAAAAAATTTTGTCATACCAAGGATAGAACCTTTTGTTGTTGAATAATTTACCTGTCCAGCTTTTCCATAAACTCCAGAAATAGAAGAGATATTGACTATACAGCTCCCGACTTCATTTTTATCTCTTTTTAAAAGTTTATTAGCAAAAAATGACATTAAGTAAGTCCCTTTTAAATTTACTTCAAAAACTTCTAGCCATTCATTTTTTGTCATTTCCAAAAATAAATTATCTTTATTAATGCCAGCATTATTTATTAAAAAATCTATTCTTAAAAATTTTTCTTTTATTTCTTTAAATAAATTTTTTAAAAAATTCTTATCCGCTATAGAACCCTTAAAATAAAAAATATTATTTTTATATTTTTCTGGGATTAAAAT
>CAYQVV010000034.1:0-3304 GCA_964421155.1 uncultured Elusimicrobiaceae bacterium | reverse complement strand
CTATAGAACCCTTAAAATAAAAAATATTATTTTTATATTTTTCTGGGATTAAAATATTCATATCTTTTAAAGCTGCATCATCTTTTGAATATACAGCCAAAACTGTGGCATCTCTTTTTAAAAATTCAAGACTTATACTTCTACCTATACCTTTTGTTCCGCCTGAAACTAAAACGATTTTATCTTTAAAATTCATTACAAAACCCTTATTTATATTTTTGGATTTCAAAAAAACATACCATCGCCTATATTATAAATAGATCCTGAAGATAGTTTAGTTCTATTTAGAAATAAATTTTCTATAAAATTTAACAAATCTTGAATTTTTGTTGGATTTTTTCTTAAAGAGTATAAAGACATATTTCTTCTATAATTTCGTATTTGATCTTTAGTCAGCATTTCAAAAATTGGATCTATGCAAACACCATTAAAAAAAATATCAAAAGATGTCATTTCTTTTGATATAGATTTTATAAAAGAAAATATTGCTTCATCATGAATTGGAGCTATTGGGAAATCAATTGCATTATGTAATGTAGTATTAATAGAAAAAAAATAAAATGTTGCTTTTTGCTTATTTTCTATCAATTTTCTACATATAAATTTAACCATTTCAAATTTAGAATTCAAATCTGATATTAATTCATCTATATATTTTTCATTAAAATTTTCATATTCATTTATAAAATTTGTATTAAAAACAAAAATATTTTCTTCAGATAAAAATTTTTCTATATTTAAATAATTCTCTAATATCTTTATATCATTTTCTATAAATTTATTTTCTGAATTAAAAATATATTTATCTAAAATAAAAAGTTTGTTATCTTTTTTATTAGAAAAATATTCAATAAGTTGATTCCCTAAAAAATTATCTATATTTTCTAAAAAAAACAAATTCATCTATTTTTTCTCTTTAGTTTCTCTTTAGTTTTTCTTTTGTTCTCTAATTAATGTCATAATATAATCTGTTATTGTGTTAGGTGTAGCAAAATATTTTTTTGCTAATTCCTCATTTATTTTTTCTATTTTTACCCCATATTCTTTCTGAATTCCCATCATTAATTCCAAAACATCTACAGAACTTAGCCCTAAACCTTCTGTTCCAAATAAAGAAACATTATCTGTAACTTCTTCCAAATTTATCCCAATATCTTCTAGTTTTAATCTATTATAAATCAATTCTTTTTTTACTTTTTCTAATATATCTTTTCTATCCATTAAACACTCCTTTTTATTAATTTTTTTTAAAATATAAAATTATTTCTCCAAAACATTTTAATTGTTTTTGTTCAAAAATTCTTCCTTTAACATCATAAAAATTTTCAAAAATTGTTTCTTTTATATCTGCCTGTATTTCTATATCTGAATCTGGAATTATATGCCCTTTAAAATTAAAGTAATTCACTTTTGATAAATATGCAGAATAATCAATATTACTTTTCTGAAAATAATTTTCATTATATATTTTATAAACCATATAAAATAAAGCACTTTGGGCAATCATTTCTATAAGCAAAACTCCAGGCAATACAGGTTCTTCTGGAAAATGTCCTTTTAAAAAATATTCATCTTTTTTTAAATTAAATCTAGTAACTATATTTGTTTCACCTATTTCTTTAATTTCATCTAAAAATAAAAAAGGTTTTTTTTGCTTTAATAATTTTTTTATTAAATCTGTTTGTATCATATAATATTATCCATTACTGCACAAGCTATAACATTTTCTCCATCCCAAGAATAAGAAATTGATATATTTTCTTTAATGTATCGTTTCATAACTCCATAAAAATTTACATTTAATTTACCATATATATCCAAAATTTCAATATTAGCCATAGAAAAATTTTTATCAGCTCTTATTCCTATAGCTTTAAAAATTGCTTCTTTCAAAGCAAATAAAACTACAAAATACAAAGAAATATCTTTTTGATTTAAACAAAATAAAATTTCATTTTTTGTAAAAAAATTTATTAAAATATTTTGAGAATCTGATTGTTTTATATTTGAAAACTTTGAAATACATTCTATATCTACTCCAATTTTCATATATTCTATCCTTTTTTTTGCGGAATATATTTTATGAGAATAAACTTAGAATCATTGACGATTTTAGATTTTTAAAAAATTATATACTCTCTTTAAACTTACATAATTCTACATTATTTTCTAAAAAGATTTGCTTTGCAAGATCATCTGGATAATCTTCACAATACACTACTCTCTTTACGCCAGCTTGAACCATCATTTTTGCACATAAAATACAAGGTTGATTTTTACAGTACATGGTCGATCCCTCTGTATTTATACCACTAGCAACTGCAAACAATAAAGCATTTTGTTCTGCATGTAATCCCCTACATAACTCATGTCTTGATCCAGATTCTATTCCATACTTCTCTCTAAGACAACCAACATCTGTACAGTGAGGAGAATTTCTTACAGCTCCATTATATCCTGTGGACAAAATTCTTTTATCTTTCACAAGAACTGCTCCAACACTTCTCCTAATACAAGTAGATCTCTTAGCTATCTCATTCACAATTGCAATAAAATATTCATCCCAACTAGGTCTATTTTTATTTTCTATCATTTTTTTATTTATTATCTATTTACATCGCTTTTTATATCTTTATTATCAAAGTCTCCATTTTTTTTAGCTATTTTATATTCTTCTTTTGCATTTTGAATCATTGTTTTTATATCTTCGGTTTGAATTATTATTTTCGTATTCTTTTCCCAATCTTCTTTTGATAATTTGTTAGGATCTTCTCCAGTACTAAAAATTTTTGTAAGTATTTTCAAATAAATATATCCAGATATTAGAGTCAATGCATACATAGTAGCTCCAATAATCAAAGAAGAACCTATTGTCCCGATACCAGGGAAAAAAGACATTGCAGAAGAAATTACGACACCTCCAAGAGCATAAGCTCCAATATTTGTAGATACGCCTGCTACTATAGTTTTTATCATATTCTCAGAAAGAGTTAATCCTATTTTTTTATTAATTTTCGTATACATTGACCAAGTAAAACCAGCAGAGACAACTAAAGCTGTTGTTCCTCCAATTCCTGGAAGCAATCCTGCTCCCAAAGCAGATATTGTTGCTCCTTTTGAATGAAACATAACTATATCAACTATTTCTTTTGGAAGGGATTCTTTTGCAATTTTATCCATAAATTTCATTGCTAATTGTAATTTTTCAGCAGCACTCATCAATTTTTTAACACTAGGAGAATTAGACATTTTTAACCCCCATATTTTTTAAACTGTCATTATCTCTTCTTCTTTTGTTTTTATA
>CAYQVV010000033.1:10114-12893 GCA_964421155.1 uncultured Elusimicrobiaceae bacterium | reverse complement strand
CCTAGCTTCTTTTCTAATTCATCAAACAATAAATTCATCCCTAAATTATCACTAGACATATGTCCTGCAATTACAACATTTATATTATTTTCTTTAGCCTTTTTTAAATGATTTTCTGACAAATGCATTCCTACAATAGTTCCTATTCCTGCATTAGCTAATTTCTCTATCGCTGTTATTGGGCCCTCTGTCCCACCAGTCATATCAACAAAAATTTTCCCACAACTATTATTTTTATCTCCTGCAAGAATTCTTGGAGCATTATTTTCTTTATAAGAAATTTGATACTCTTCTATATCTAATAATAAATCAATTATATCTTTTAATTTAATTGGTTTATTTTTATCAAATAATTTTTGCAAATATGTAGAAACACAATTATCGGCTGGAGTATGAACTCCCAAAAACGGGATATCTAACAATTTAGAAGCATCTACAGCTCTAGAATAATTTACTGGCAATAAACTTTTTGAAACATCATTAATTCTTTCAGATAAAATACCTTCAGCTACATTTATAGGAACTCCATAGTTAAACAAAAGCTCTGATTGCATTTCCATAACAGAAGGCAGATTATTTAAAGCCATTCCTTCTGGATGATGTGTAATAACTAAATCTATCTTCTTACCTTTAGCTCTTAAAGCATCACAAAGCAAAAGCTCTGGAGTTTCTATATCTATACCAACCAAAACAGTAGACACTTCCGTATCTACTGTTTCATTATAAATTCTACTATCACCATAAGGATTTTTTAATCTATCTAAATCAAAAAATTTCTTTTCTTTTTCAGAAAGTTCTTCATAATTTTTATTTGTTTCTATAAGTATTTTTTGAACTGTTTCTATCCCTCTAGGATCATTATCAATTCCAATCTGTATTAAATTATCAAAAATTTCTTTTAATTTCATAAATTAAACTCTTTTTTTAGGTCTCAATGTCCCTTGAGATTTTTGAGCTTTTCTTCTAAATTTTCTTTTTAATTCTTGGTTTCTTTTCTTTTTAGCAACACTTGGTGGCTCATAAAATTCTCTTTTTTTTATCTCTTGCATAATTCCAGCTCTTTCACATTCTCTTTTAAATCTTCTTAAAGCTTCATCTATAGTTTCTTTTTCTTTTAATATAACTTTTGACATAATTTAAATCTCCATTTTTTTATTTATGATAACTGTTTTCCACCTATAATATGGAAGTGCAAATGCAAAACTTCTTGTTTCCCTTCTTTCCCTGAATTAACAATCAACCTAAAACCTCTTTCTTTAATCCCTACCAAATCTACTGCCTTATTTATGGCTTTCCAAATTTCTGAAATATAAACTAAATCTTCATCTTTAACATCAACGACTCGTTCTATATGCTTTTTAGGAATTACTAACAAATGAATAGGAGCTTTTGGAAAAATATCCTTAAAAACCATTACAAAATCATTTTCATAAACAACATCAGACGGAATTTCTTTATTAACTATTTTGCAAAAAATACATTCTGCCAAACTTAACTCACCACCTTTTTTTTCAAAATTAACCTTTTCTATCTCAAAAAATATTTTTTATTATACTAATATGCATTCTAAAAATCAATTTTTATTTTTACAATTTACACAATAATATTAACTGTAATTTTTATTTTTTTTTTATATAATATACAATACCAATTTTAAACGGATAATATAAAAAAGGATTATCTAAATGGCTATTTTAAAAAACAAAAAAATTTATTTATCATTATTTTTTGCAATAATTTTAAATAATTATATTTTTCCATCTTTTCTTGGATATACTAACGACAAAAAAATAAACCTAGACGATAGTATAAAATTAGCAATATTAAACAATAGAAAATTACAAATAGCTGATGAAGAACTCTCCTTAATCAAATATAAAACATCAGAAGCATTATCATATAGATTACCTAAATTAGATTTTTTATTAAATTATGGCAATTTCAATATTGAAAATGAAAATTCCATAATAAATAATGGAGAAAATGTTTTTTTATTAGATAAAGATAATAAAGAAGTGATGACAACAAGATTCAATTTAACCCAAGTATTATATCGTGGAAATTTTGCAAAAAACATAAAAAAAACATCTGAAGCAAATATAAAAAAAGCAAAAAGTGAACAAGAAATAATAAAAAATGATATTATCATTTCAACTAAAAATTTATTTTATGAATATATATTTTTAGAAAAAAAATATTTTTTTTATGAAAAATATAAAACATATTTAGATATTATAAAAAATTTTATAAATGTAAATAATAATTTATTTTCAGACAATGAAAAATTAGAAATAGAAAATTTTATAGAAAATTTTGAATATGAATTTGATAATTTAGAATTAGAAAAAAATATTAAAAAATTCACATTATTTAAAAATATAGGTATAGAACAAACTAGTTTATTAGAAATAGAAGGAAATTTTAACCCGATAGATTATAAAAATAAAGAATTAAATGAATGTATAGCTAAAGCTCTTTTTATCAGACCAGAACTAATCGTTTCTGAAGCATCAGAAGAATTAGGATTCTTAGAAGTAAATATTGCTATGAATGAAAGGAATCCAATAATAGCTTTAAATGCTACTTATGACTATTCAGCAAATATAAATGAAGGAAATCTTTCTGAATCTGAATATTGGGGCAATGACTGGTTTGTTGGAATAAATTTAACCCTACCAATTATAGATGGCGGGGCATTTTTAGCAAGAAATAATCAGAAAAAAAGCAATTTAAAAAAATTAAAATTAAAAAGAGCTGAAACAGAAGAAAATATAAAATT
>CAYQVV010000033.1:3170-10014 GCA_964421155.1 uncultured Elusimicrobiaceae bacterium | reverse complement strand
TTCATTAGAAAAAAATAAAAGACCTAAAATTGCTTTAGTTTTAGGTGGCGGAGGAGCTAGAGGATTTACTCATATAGGAGTAATAAAAGTATTAGAAGAAGAAAAAATTCCAATAGATATCGTAGTAGGGACAAGCATAGGAGCTATATTTGGGGCTTTATATGCAGACGGAATGAGTCCTATAAAAATAGAAGAAATAACAAAAGATATTTCTCTAACAGACATAGCAAAGTTTTCTTTTTCATCAATATTTAACCTTTTATTTAAAAATAAATTTTTAGATTCAAAAAATATTCAAGTTTTGGTTGCAAAACATATAAATGATAAAAACTTTTATGAGCTAAATATTCCATTTGCTTGTGTTGCAGTAGATATTAAAACTGGAGAAAAAATTGTAATGCAAGATGGCAATGTTGCTAATGCTGTCAGAGCTAGTGCTTCTATCCCTGGTCTTTTTGAACCTGTTGAATATAAACAGAGATTTTTAATTGACGGCGGGATTGTAGACAATTTACCAATAAGTGTTGCAAAAAATCTAGGTGCAGACATTATTATAGCAGTCAATATTGAAGCAGACTATACTCAAAATCAACCAAAAACCATTTTACAAGTCTTATTACAAATCTCTTATATTCAAGGAGAACGACTAAAAAATGAAGCAGAAAAAGAAGCTGATTTTATAATAAATCCTAAAGTTAATAATTTTAGTATTATTGATATAAAAAAAAGAAATGAACTTATATTAAAAGGTGAATTTGAAACTAGAAAAGATATAAAAAATATAAAAAAAATAATATTAGAAAAAACCATAGAATATAATAAAAAGGCTAATAAATTATGAAAAATATTTTAATTTCTAATGGAGCAACTAGATCTTATATAGATCCTATAAGATATATAACAAATATTTCTAGTGGAAAAATGGGTTTGGCTTTTATTAATGCTTTCCTTAAAAAAAATAAATCAATAAAAGTTGTTTCTGGAAAAGTTGATTTTGAATATCCTAAAGATAAAAACTTAGAAATATTTGAAACAGAAACTAATCATGAAATGTTAGAAGAATTAAAAAAACATTTTAAATGGGCTGATGTATTTATATCAATAGCAGCTGTAATGGACTTTGATGTTTTAAATTTTTCTACGAATAAAATAAAAAAAAATGATTCAAATGAAATTATAAATATAAAATTTAAAAATAGCATAGACATTGTAAAAAGCTTATCAGAATACAAAAAAGAAAATCAAATAATAATTGGATTTGCTTTAGAAACAGAAAAACTAATAGAAAATGCAATACAAAAAATGAAAGATAAAAAATTAGATTTCATTATTGCAAATGAAGCAAAAGAAAGCATGGGTCTCGATACCGCAAAAGTATGCTTAATAGATAAAAATAAAAATTTAACTTATTTTGAAAGCCAAAATAAATCTATACTTGCAGAAAAAATTATAGAAAAAATATTTAATATTTAATTTATCCTAAAGTTGTTTTTTCTGAAATCAATTCTATTTTTGAAATAGCTGGAACTATAACATATACTCCACCAACCTCTACACCTTTGCCATCTAAAGAAATTGTTTCTGTAAAAAATCTAGATTCTTGTGGTTGTAAAGGGGCTACTTCTGAAAGTTTATTATATTTTGAAAAATATTTAACAGTCCCATCCTCATAATAAAACTTCAAATCAAAATATAAATAATTCAATTGTTCATTACAGGTATTTTTAATATTCATAGTCACATATACAGTTGCATCATTAGCAGTTGCAACAACATTATAGCTTGATATTTCTAGTTGGCAGGTAAGAGGAGAAAAATGATCGTCATTTTTAGAACATCCTAAAAAAAACAAAAAAATCAATAATAATATACAAATTAATTTATTAAACATATTTTCTCCATTAAAACTTTATTTAAAAAAATATAAAAATTTAAATTATAAAAAAAACTTAGCCGATGAGAGGAGTTGAACCTCCGACCTACTCATTACGAATGAGTTGCTCTACCAACTGAGCTACATCGGCATAATTTTTATTTAATATTATCTCGTTTTCTTTTCCATCTTTTATGCATCCAAACCCATTGAGCAGGAAACATTTTAATTTGATCTTCTATTATTTTAGTAAAATTTTGTGTATTTACAATAATATCTCTTTCGGTATCAGATGTTTTTACCAAATCTATAGGTTTCTTTATCATCATTTTATGTCTATTATTTTCTATTCTGCTTATAAAGACTGGCAAAACGATTGAATCATAGTGCATTGCAAAAACTGTAGCACCTATAGGAGTAGAACATTCTTTTCCAAAAAAATCAACAAAACAACTTTTTACATTAGTATCTTGATCTATCAAAATTCCTAAACATTCATTATTCTTCAAACATTTTATCATATCTTTAGTAGATTCATTTCTCATAAGAGTATTGACATTACTTATTTTTCTTATATTTATTAGCAAATTATTCAATTTATCATAATAAATTTTTTTTGCAACAACATTTATTTTTGTATAATTTAAATGTGCCAAATATGCACCAAAAAGTTCCCAATTCCCTATATGTCCAGTTAATAAAAGAACTCCTTTATTTTGTTGCAATGCTTCTATCAAATATTCTTTTCCTTCTATTTCGCATCTTTTATCAAAATCAACTTCTTTACTAGCCAATTTCAAAAACTCAATAAAAGTTTTTCCTATATGAATAGAAAATTCTTTCTTTAAATCCAAAATCTCTTTTTCAGATTTATATGGAAAAGCTATTTTCAAATGTTTAATAACATCATTTCTGTCTTTTGAAACTTTAAAATATAAAACAGAAAGCTTGCCACCCAGATTAACAATGAAATCATAAGGAATAAATTTCACCACAAAAACTAATATTTTAGAAAAAATATATATAAGTTCTCTAAGGAATATTTTAAAATTTTTCTTAATCATATTAAAGATTTATAAACTCTATATTTTCTATAAAGTTTTCCTCCCATCATTTCTGCAGCTCTCTGAGTTAAAATATTATCTTCCAAAATCCAAGAAAATTCAAAATATTTAAAACCAGTCTTTTTCACATTTTCAACTGCTGTCAAATAAAGTAAACTTTCAAATCCTTGCTTTCTAAACTCTTTTTTCACTCCCAAAATCATAAGCCTTGCCTGATTCATTTTCCTTTTAAACCACAAAAATTTTAAAATATTTAATTTTCCATTCATTTTTTTCATAACTTGGTTATAATCTGGAACAACTATGAGCATTCCAGCAGGCTTTTTATCAACTTCTAAAAACAAAATTAATCTAGGATCTGCCAGCTTTTTCAATGTATCAGCTATATTATAAAATTCTTCTCTGGTCCAAGGAACAAATCCCCAATTTTTCTCCCAAGCATTATTATAAACATCCAATGCAAAATTTATTTCTGAATCAAGGTTTCTCATATTTATATTTCTTATAACAACATTTTTATCAGCAATTTTTTTAGCAAGCTTTTCTTTTAATACTTTTAACTTTTTAGTTTCTACAAAATTGTAATCCAACATATATGCATACAAATCTTTTGCTTTTTCTAAACCCATTTGCTCCATCAAATTTATATAATAATTTGGATTATACGGCATCATCAACATTGGAGAACCTTCTTGTCCTTCAAAAAAGAAGCCCATCTCATCGTTAGTAGAAGGATTCATCGGTCCATACATTATTTCTATGCCCTTATTTTTAAGCCAATCTTTAACTGCTTCAATTAACATTTTTGCATAATCTATATTATTAAAAACTTCGAAAAAACCAAAAAAACCAGCATTCTCATTTTGAAAACTAATATAATTTTTATCTATAATTCCTGCAATTCTCCCAACTAGTCTATATTCATCATAAAGCAAAAATAATTTTTTTTCTGCATGCTTCCAAAAAGGATTTTTATCACTTAATATATTTCTAACTTCAGATTTTAAAGGAGGAACCCAACTTTTATCATTTTTATAAACTTCCCACTGAAAATTTATAAAAACATCTAAATCTTTATCTGAAATAACTTCTATCAAATTAAATTTTTCTATATTATTCATAAAAATTTTAGTCCTCTATATTATCCAATTTACCATTATCTAAATTTAAATAAACTCCATTTATTTCAATATCTTTTATTTTCAATTTATCCAATATAAAAGGAAATGTTTTTAAATTTTTTATTGAAACTAAAATTGATTCTTTTGAACATACTTCGGCAATTTTATAAGAGTTATCAGAATCTTTAAACTTCTTTAAGGCTTTTATCTTTGCTTCTTTAGCAATATTTAACCATTCATCTATAAAAAAATCATTTCCATTTCTATCAGAAATTAAAGTTTCAATTCCACCACAATGACTATGTCCAAAAACTATAATATTTTTTACAGATAGATATTTTACTGCATATTCTATAGCTGCAGATGTTCCATGACAATGAAACTTGTCATCTTCAAAAGGTGGAACAAGATTTGCAACATTTCTTATAACAAAAATATCTCCGGGTTTTGTATTAAATACAGTTGAAGGATCTACTCTAGAATCTGAACATGCAATAACCAAAATTTTTGGTTTTTGTCCATTATCTACTAGATTTTTATAAACATTAGGAGAATCTACAAAATATTTTTTATAAAATTTTTTATATCCATCTAATAAATTTTTTATTTTTAACATATAAATCCTTTTATTTAATAACTTCTAATTCTCTTGCTACTTTCTCAAATCCATCTAAAACTTTTTCTAATAAATCATCACTTTGTGTAGCTATATAACTAGTTCTAATCATTGCTCTATTATTAGGAACTGCTGGACTTACAACTGGAGTTGTAAAAATATTTGAATCAAATAATTTTCTCCACATTGTAAAAGCTTTGAAATTATCTCCAACTAAAATAGGAATAATAGGCGTTTCACTAGTCCCAACATCAAACCCTCTTTCTATAAAACCTTTTCTCATTTTATTTGCTATTTCAGTAAGCCTAACTATTCTCTCAGGCTCATTTTCTATAATTTCAAGAGATGCTAAAACTGTAGCAACATTACTCGGAGGCAAGCTTGCACTAAAAATCAAAGCTCTAGAAGTATGCTTTAAATATTTTATCAATTCTTTGCTTCCTGCAACAAATCCACCTACTGCTGCAAAAGATTTACTAAAAGTTCCAACCAAAATATCTATTTCATTTTCTAAATCAAAATGCTCTCCAGTTCCTCTCCCATGTTTTCCTAAAACTCCAACGCCATGAGCATCATCAACCATTATTTTTGCATTGTATTTTTTAGATAATTTTACTATTTCTGGAAGTTTAGCAATATCACCTTCCATGCTAAAAACACCATCTACTATAATCAATTTTCCCTTATCATCTTCTATACTTTTCAAAACTCTTTCTAAATCTTCCATATCATTATGCTTAAATCTCTTCATTTCCCCAAAAGATAATTTGCAACCATCTATAATGCTAGCATGATCATATTTATCAGTTATAATAACATCATTTTTTCCGACTATTGCAGAAATAACTCCTAAATTAGCTTGCATTCCTGTAGAAAAAGTTAATACAGCTTCTTTATTTAAAAACTTTGCCAATTTTTCTTCTAACTTAACATGTAAATCTAAAGTCCCATTTAAAAATCTAGATCCTACACATCCAACCCCATATTTATCTATTGCATTTTTAGCAGCTTCTTTAATTTTTGGATGAGATGTTAATCCTAAATAATTATTTGACCCAACCATTATCATTTTTTTACCTTCTATGATAACTTCTGGATCTTGTCCAGATTCTACAGTATGGAAATATGGATAAACTCCTAAATTAATAACTTCATCTGCAGCATGAAAATCTTTACATTTATCAAATAAATCTGCCATTCAAAAATCCTCCAAAAATTTTTATTATATTTTTTTTCATATTATCAAAAAACAAATTCATGGTCAATATTATCATATTTTTTCTAAAATATCTTTTAACTTTTTCAAATCTTCCCATGCGTATTTTTTCATTTCAGGTTTTCTAATTAAAAAAGCTGGATGAAACAAAGGAAATATTTTTATACTTTTCAATTTATCTGAAAAAAAAATATTATCATATAAATTTCCATGTAAACTCATAAAATCTTCTTCTGTTCTTAATAAATATTGAGTAGAAGTATTCCCCAAAGTACAAATAACTTTTGGATTTATTATTTCTATTTCTTTTTTTAAAATTCTCAAACATGAATCTATTTCTTCTTTTATAGGAGTTCTTCTTTCCTTATAATTATCAAAAGGAATACATTTTACAATATCTGTAATATAAATTGAACTTCTATCTAAACCAATTGAGCTTAAAATTTTATTAAAAAGCTCTCCTTTTTCTCCAGAAAAAACTTTTCCTGTCTCATCATCCTCATTCCATGGAGCTTCTGAAATAAAAACAATTTTAGAATCTAGATTTCCCATACCAAAAACAACATTTTTTCTATTATGAAATAAACTACAATTATCACAATTCCTAAATGCATCTTTCAAAAAATTTAAATTTTCACATTTAGAAATTTTTTTTTGTTCACAAATGTTTAACTTTAAATCTGAAAGCAAATCTATCCCATTATCTTTTATATCTGATTCTATTAATTCTTTTATTAAATTTTTCATATACATTTTTTTGAACTCAAATTTTAGGATTTATCAACTTTTTATATAAATCATCATTACTTTGAGAATTTAACAAATCCTCTATATCTATATGCTTCAAAAATTTTATCATCTCTGCCATAAAATTAAGATAATCTGAATGATCATCTTTTGGAGCTAAAATCATTATAAAAATTTTTGATAATTCATTATCCAAAGATTCAAAAT
>CAYQVV010000033.1:0-3070 GCA_964421155.1 uncultured Elusimicrobiaceae bacterium | reverse complement strand
CATTCAAAAACTAAAACATTATCTTCTATAACTTTTAAAGATATAACCTTATTATCTTTCCTTATTTGATAAATATTATCTTCTTTATCTAAAGTTGCAATAAAAAAATCCTCTTTTTCAAATAAATTTAATATTTTAAAAAGCACTAAATCTAAAGTTTCAGCATTAGGAATTTTATAAAAAATTTCATCTCTACTTAAATCTACTATTTCTCCTTCTTTTCTAACTCCAGACTTATCTGATAATAATTTTTCCAAAATTATAGGTGTAACTAAAATTGTAAGAAATGTCATAATTATAGAAACACTAAAAAATTCTTTTGAAATAAGTCCTGCTGACAACCCAATACCTAAAATGATTAAAGATACTTCTCCATGTGGAATCATTCCAACACCTATTCTCAAAGCTCCTCTTAAATTAAAATTAAGAAATAATGAGGGGATAGCGGACCCAAAAATTTTTCCAAAAACTATAAAAAGAAAATAAAATAATCCAAATAAGAGAATTTTAATTTGAGCAAATTGAGATATATCAAATAACATTCCTATAACACAAAAAAATACTGGGACAAACATTTTTTGAATAGGGCTTATATGTTCTTTTATTATAATAGAAACGTCTGTTTTTGAAAGAGAAAGTCCCATAATATAAGAACCTATTATCATAGTTAATCCTGATTTCTCAAAAATACCTGCTATAATTAAAGCCAATCCAAGAGATATTACAGTTATCGTGCTTCTATCATTAAAAAATTTTAAAAAACGACTTATATTGTGAGCAAAAATCAATCCTAATATTGTAAAAGACAACCAAATTAAAAGAGATTTTAATCCAATAAAACAAATTGTCACCCAAGCAATATGTCCACTTTTGACAATTCCAATTACTATAGCTAAAAAAATTATTCCAAGGACATCATCAAAAAGAGCTGTTGCAAGGATTGTAACTCCTTCTGGAGAATCCATTTTCTTTTTATCTGACAAAATTCTAGCTCCAATTCCTACAGATGTAGCAACACCAACTAACCCAAAAAAAAGAGGGACTGTAGACATAAATCCACTTTGTAAATTCAATAAATATTTTGAAAAAATAATACCAAAAATATCTCCCAAAATAAAAGAAAATATTACTTCAAAAATTCCAATTATTGAAGCGCTTGCAGAATATTTTAAAAAGGTTTTTAAATCTGTTTCCAAGCCGGAACAAAACAATAAAACAATAGCTGCTATTGTTGAATAAGAGTATAATTCTGGGGACACTGAAAAATTTTGACTATACAAAGGAAAAATTCCTTCAGGAAAACAAAAAAATGAAATTTTTCCCAAACAATATGGACCAATAATCATTCCTGCCAAAATCTCGCCTAAAACTGAAGGCATCTTAATTTTTTGAAAAACAAAGCCTCCCAACCAAGCAGAAAAAATTATAATGCCTATTTGAAAAACTATCTGAGTCATTTTCTCATTAATTGAAATCTCTGAATTAGAAGAGAATAGTAAAGATGTAGAAAAAAATATAAAAAGTATATATACAAAACATTTAATATATACTCTTTTATTTATATTCTTAATAAACATTCATAGTCCCTTTAGTTTTAAATTTTAAATTTAGTATCTGATAATATGAAACTTCTGGAGGCTGCTTGTGCTATATTTTTTAAATGATCTCCAACCTTTTCCAAATTATTCATAATATCAATAAATAATAAAGATGATTGTGGAGAACATCTTAAATCTACAATCCTTTGAGTTTGTTTTTCAAAAAATTCCTTATGAAGTTTATTTAATTCTTTTTCTAAAATCAAAATATCATTAATACTATCAAAACTATCTGTTCCATCTAAACTATATGAATAAAAAACAGAATTTACTTTTTCAGCCATATCTTTTATTATTTTAAAAACTATTTTTAAATCTGTAATTGCTTCTTCTGAAAAAATTATATCTGAATTTATCATCTTTTCTGTTATTTCTGAAATATTAACTGCATGATCTGAAATTCTTTCTATGTCATTAATAGAATGTATTAAAACTGGCAAAGAATTTGCTATTTCATAAGACATTCTTTCATTAACAATTTTTGACAAATACAAAGTTATATCATGCTGTAATTTATCTATTTCATTTTCTAATTCATATACTTTTAAAATTTTAGCATTATCTTTTGTTAAAAAACCTTCAAAAGTAATATCCAAAACATTACTTGACATTTTTGCCATTTCTGAAATTTCTTTTTTTGAACTATCAAATGCCAATTCTGGAGTCTCTAATAAATTATCTTGTAAATATTTTATTGAGTTCGATAAATAATCTACTTCTTTTTCTGGAATAAATTTTTCTATTAACTTTGCTATCATTCCAACAAAAGGGAAAAAAACTATAGTGTTTATTACATTAAAAAATGTATGTGCATTTGCTATATATCTTGCAATATTTTCTGTTTCAAAATTGCCTGGTGTAACAAAATCTATAAATCTAGCATAAAAGCCTGAGCTTATTAAAAATGTAAAATAAATAGACCCTACTATATTAAAAAATGAATGAAATGTTGCCAGTCTTTTAGAAGCAGATTTTCCACCAATACTAGCAAGCCATGCAGTTATTGTTGTTCCAATATTATCTCCTAATAAAACATATAAACAAGCATTAAAATCTATAAGACCAGCAGTAGCTAAAGCAATCAACATTCCTATCGAAGCACTACTTGATTGAATTATAACTGTAAAGGATAATCCAGCTAAAATTCCTAAAATAGGATGTTCACTCAAAACAAGAAAAAAGTTTGTAATACTTGGAATATCTTTTAACGGTTTAACAACATCAGACATAATTTTTAAACCAAAAAATATCAATCCTAAAGAAAAAAGAATTTGTCCTATAAATTTAACTTTTTCTTTTTTAGAAATAAACATTATCAGCATTCCAGCACCAATCATAGGCAAAGAATATGCTGAAACATTAAAAGCTATTATTTGTGCTGTAATAGTAGTTCCAATATTTGCCCCCAAAACAACACTAGCACTTTGAATAAAAGTTAAAATCCCTGAATTTATAAAGCCTATCAATATTAC
>CAYQVV010000032.1:1251-13282 GCA_964421155.1 uncultured Elusimicrobiaceae bacterium | reverse complement strand
AAATTAAAAACAATATTTGAACCAGCAATGCTCGGAACAAAATTTAGATATTTAGATGATATTAGACAATTAGGTAAAAAATATATGCTTGAAACCTTTCATTCTACTGATGATTTGATGTCCAGTTTATTACCTAATATTAAAAAAGTAATTAAATTAGAAAATATTTCTGTTTTTTTGATTAAAAATGAAGATGTTGACTTTTCTTTTTTTAAACAACTAGGGAAAAAAGATGTTTCTAAAGAAAAAATTTCAATAGATGATCCTCTTGTTTTTTTATTATTAAATACAAAAAATTATGTTGTTAAAGAACTAACAGTTGGGGAAAAAAAAGAAAAAATTATAGATACAATGAATAGATTAAAAGCAGAAGTTGCATATCCTTTGTTTGTAAATTCAAAATTAGTTGGGATTTTGTTTTTAGGGAATAAAGAAAATTATTCTATGTTTAATGGAAGTGATTTTCAAGAATTAACAGAATTAGTTCAAACTTGCGAATATAAACTTGCAATGACTTTGTATAATGAACAGCAACATGTTATTATCAACATAGCTAGAGGGATGAATGAAATACATGATTTTAAAAAATTAGCTGAGTATTTAGCTAGAACAATGCAAAGAGCTATGGATTTATCATATATTTCAGTTTATTTTTTTAATGAAAAAAATAAACTTTTTTCTTGTTATGCCCAAAATAGTTTAAATAAAAAAAATCCTGAACAAAAAAAATTAGAAGAAAATAATTATTTTATTAGATTTTTAATGCAGAGACAATCGCCTATTTTTAGCAAAGATATTTTTAAATTATCTGAAGATTCACAATTAGAAGATCTAAAAGTGGTTTCTGATATAACATCTACTTTAAATGCTGAAATGATAATCCCTATTATTTGTGGGAAACCATGGGGATTTATTATTTTAGGAGGAAAAAATTCTGGGGAAGATTTTACAATGAATGATTTAACAAACTGTACAATATTGATGAGCAATCTTTCATCTGCTACACAAAATATTGTTCTTTCTGATATAGCAGTTAGAGATGAATTGACACAAATTCATAATAGAAGATATTTAAGCCAAATGTCTCTGGAAGAAATATCAAAAGCCATTTCAAATAAAGAAATGATGGTTGTTTTTATAATTGATATAGATCATTTCAAAAGAATAAATGATACTTATAAACATAGCAAAGGAGATTTTGTGTTAAAAAAAGTTTGTGATATATTAAGCAAAAATATTAGACAAACTGATCTTTTAGTTCGTTATGGTGGAGAAGAAATGGTTGTTTTTAAATGTTTTGAAAAAATAGAAGAAGCTGAAGAATATGCGAATAGATTAAGACTTGCGATAATGCAAGATACTGAACTTTTACCATTAAAGATTACTGCTAGCATAGGATATAGTTCGTTGTTTGTAAATATAGATAAAAACGAATCCGAAATTTTAGAATATGATGCTGTGCTTATACGACAATTATTATTACATGGTGCAGACAAAGGATTATATTCCGCAAAAAGTCAAGGACGGAATAAAGTCTGTTTTGGTGGACAAATAAATTTTTCAGATGTTTTAGGAAAAGGATTTATAATAAAGGCTATGATAATAAATGATGATAAAAAAATTGCTTTAAAACAAGAAACATCATTTATTGCAGCTATATCAGATGTAAAGATAAGTGAAAGTAAAAATGCTGAAAAAGAAGTTGATGATTGGTGTCCAGATATAATTTTGATTGATGCAAGAAATATTGAAAACTGGAAAAATTTGGCTCAACAAATTGTTTCGAGACATGCTACATCTATAGTTGGAATTTGTTTTTCTAATATAAGTGAAGATTTACGAAATGAACTAAAAGATATGGGAATAAACAAAATTTTCGTAGGAGAAGGAGAGGCTCCAGAAATTGCTAGCTGGCTAAGAGACACAAAAGAGTTTATTTTATCTTAGCTATTTTTTATTTAAATGTTAACTATAAATAAAATTGTATTTTTGCTATTTTAGTAAAATTTTTAAAAGGTTATGTTATATTAATAACTGGACATAATTATGGTAAATGAACAACAATTGACTCCTTTGATGAAGCAATATTTTGATGTAAAAGAAAGACATAAAGATAAAATATTGTTTTTTAGACTGGGAGATTTTTATGAAATGTTTGCAGATGATGCAAAAATTGCTTCTGAGGTTTTAAATATAACTTTGACTGCTAGAAATAATGTTCCTATGTGTGGGATTCCATATCATAGTGCGAATAACTATATTCCAAAATTGCTAGATGCTGGGCATAAAATTGCATTATGTGAGCAACTAGAAAAGCCAAATCAAACTCAAAAAATTGTAAAAAGAAATGTTATTAGAGTTATAACTCCTGGAACTATAGTTGAAGAAAATCTTCTTGATGAAAGAGATAATAATTATTTGATGTGCATAGTTCCAAATATTGTGGAAAAAAAAGAAGATTTTTTAGGAATCTCAATTGTTTCAATAGATGTTTCAACAGGAGATATTTATTCAACATTTTTAGATTTTTGTAATTCTAATGTTTATATCTTGGAATCTCAACTTAAATCAGAAATAAGCAAATATTCTCCTAAAGAAATATTGGTTAATAAAAATTTTCCAATAAAAAATAAATCTCTTTTTCAAATAGTAAAAAATTTTGGAATTTGTATTTCTTTTTTATCAGACGATGAAATTTTTTATGATGAAAAAAGTTTTTTAGATAATAATAAAGAGCATAAATTTAAAGATTTTTTTAAATTTTTAAAAGAAGATATTTCAGAAACTATTTTTGAAAATATAAAATTTTCAGTTTTTTCAATTTTAAGTTACATAAAAAATAATTATTCTCAAGTTTTGCCAAGCTTAAAGAAAATACATTTTTATAACAATCAAGAATTTTTAATTTTGCCTGAAAACACAATCAAACATTTAGAATTGACAGAAAATTTTTACAATAAAACTAGAAAATATTCGCTTTTAGATGTGTTAGATGATACAAAAACAAAAATGGGTGCAAGGCTTTTAAAAAAGTGGATATTAGAACCGATTTTAGATATTCAGAAAATTAAACTTAGACAAGATTTTGTTCAGTTTTTTTATGAAAATCATAATTTGACAAAAGATTTTAGAGATATTTTGAAAAGATTTAATGATGTTGAAAGGATTTTAAATAGAGTTAATTGTGATATTAATGTGCCTAGAGATTTGATTGCTTTAAAAATTTTTTTGAAATCTTTACCAGAAATTTTAATACTTTTTAAAACAAAACTGGATTTTTATATAAAATCAAAAAAAATAGATAAAAATTGTGTCCCAAAAAAAACTAATGATTTTTTATTTGCAGATTTTTCTAGCGATAATTTGAATAAAAACACACAAAATAGTGATTTCATTTTTTTAGAAAAAGTTAATGATTTGTTTGAAGTATTTTCAATGGAAGAATTAAAAAATTTATCTGATTTGATAGATAATATTATAGTAGAAAATCCGTCTAACAATTTAAAAGATGGAAATATAATAAAACAAGGGATAAACGAAGATTTAGATAATCTTAGAAATATCAAAAAAAATGGAAGAAGCATAATTTTAGAATATGAGGCAGAAGAAAAATTAAGAACACAGATTCCGACATTAAAGATAAAATTTAATAATATTTTTGGCTATTTTTTTGAAATAACAAAACTTTATAATAAATCAATTCCAGATGATTTTGTGAGAGTTCAAACTCTTGCAAATTGTGAGAGATTTACGACTGAGAAATTGAAAAAATATGAAATAGATCTTTTAGATGCAGAAAATAAAGCTTTAGATTTAGAAATAGAAATATATAATTCATTAAGAAATAAAATAAAAAATAGTTTTAGAGATATACAAAAAGCAATTTATATTTTAACGGAATTAGATCTTTTTGCGAATTTTGCAATATTGGCTTTGGAGAGAAATTATGTTAAACCGGAAATTTCAGAAGGATATGATTTAGTTATAAAAAACGGCAGACATCCTGTTGTCGAATACATCTCAAAAGATAAATCTTTCGTTCCTAATGATACTAATTTTTTAGAAAATAAATGTCATTTTTATTTAATAACTGGACCAAATATGGCTGGGAAATCTACATATATTAGACAAACAGCTTTGCTGGTTATTATGGCTCAGATGGGATCTTTTATTCCAGCAGAAAAAGCTAATATTGGATTGGTAGATAAAGTTTTTACAAGAATAGGTTCTGGGGATAAACTTGTAAAGGGAGAATCTACATTTTTTGTAGAAATGAAAGAAACTGTTGAAATTATAAAAGAATCTACAGATAGAAGTCTTGTTATTTTAGATGAAATCGGCAGAGGAACTTCTACTTTTGATGGAATTTCTATTGCTTGGGTTGTTTCTACAGAATTGATAAATAGAGATTGGGCAAATGATTTTCAAAAAGCTAATAAAAAGAAAGGACCAAAGACTTTATTTGCTACTCATTATTTTGAATTAATAGAGCTTGTGAAAAAATTTAATGTTGTGAAAAATTTAAATCTTTTAGTAGATGAAAAAGATGGGAATGTTGAATTTTTGCATAAAGTTATAGAAGGTAATTGTAAAAAAAGCTATGGAATATATGTTGCAAAAATTGCTGGATTGCCTTTCCCTTTAATTGAAAAAGCTAAACAAAAACTAAAAGAATTAGAAAAAATTACAAATAAAGAATATTTTGAAAAAAATTCTAAAAAAAATGAAAATAATGAATGTGAAGATTTCGAGCATTTAGATGCAGATTTTTTAATAAAAAATGCTATAATTAATGAAATTCAAACATTAAATCTGGAAGAAATGTCGCCTATATATGCCATTTTAAAAATAAAAGAATGGCAAGATAAAATTAAAAAATAATCAAAGAACTAAAAACACTTGAAAGATTTTTTAAAAAAAATATAATGTTGTTAACTTTGATTAAAGCTATTGATTTATAGAGGAGAATATTATGATAAAATTTGGAACTTCTGGATGGAGAGATATTATAGCAGAAGGATTTACATATAGTGGAGTAAGAGTTGTTTCACAAGCTATAGCAGATTATTTAAAAACAGAAAAAATAGATAGTAAACATATTATTGTGGGATATGACACAAGATTTATGTCAGAAGATTTTGCAAAATGTTCAGCAGAAGTTTTGGCAGGAAATGGATTTGAAATACATTTTAGTTGTGAAGATGTTCCGACTCCAGTAATTGCTTTTGAAATAATAAGATCAAAGGCTCTTGGTGGAATAAATATAACAGCTTCTCATAATCCTTATAATTATAGCGGTTTAAAATTTTCTCCAGCGTGGGGCGGACCAGCTTTGCCAGAAACAACAAAACAAATAGAAAATATGTGTAATGAAATTCAAAAAGATGAATCAAGAATAAAAAAAGTTAGTTTTAAAGATGGGGTAGAAAAAGGGATTATAAAAGTTCTAAATTTTAGAGATGAATATTTTAAAAGATTGAATGAATTGGTAGATGTTGATACAATAAAAAAATCAAATTTGAAAATTGCAGTTGATGTTATGAATGGAGCAGGGAGAGATTATTTAGATAAATTTTTAAATGATAATAATATAAATTCTACAACTCTTCACACAAATAGAGATCCATATTTTAATGGACATCATCCTGAGCCTTCAGTAGATTGTTTAGGCGAAGTTATAGATTTAGTTAAATCAAAAAAATGTGATATGGCTGTAGCTACAGATGGAGATGCAGATAGATTTGGAATAATAGATACAGATGGAGAATATATAACAGCGAATGAATTTATAGCAGTTCTTCTTTATCATTTAATAAAAAATAGAGGCTATAAAGGCATAGCAGCAAGAAGTGTTATGACAAGCTCATTCATAGATGCAGTCGCAAAAAAATTTGGAGCAGAAGTTAGAGAAACACCAGTTGGATTTAAATATATTGGAGATATTTTAGTAAAAGAAAATTTGATAGTTGGTGGAGAAGAAAGTGGTGGGCTTACAATAAAAGATCATGTTCCAGAAAAAGATGGAGTTTTGGCATGTCTTTTAGCTGTAGAAGTTGTAGCGACTTTTGGAAAAGGGATTAGAGAAATTATAAAAGATTTAGAAGCTCAAGTGGGAGAGTTTTTTACAGATAGAAAAAATTATAGATTGCCTCAATCAAAAATGGATGATTTAAAAGAAAAATTAACTAAAAATCCTCCATCAAAGATAGGAAATTTAGAAGTTGCAAAATTAATAACAATAGATGGTTTTAAATTTGTTTTTTCAGATAATTCATGGATGGGAATTAGATTATCAGGAACAGAGCCTATAGTTAGATGTTATGTAGAAGCTAATGATAAAAAAACATTAGAAAGTCTTTTGAGTGCTGGGGAAGAGTTTATATTAGGATAAAAATTAGAAATAAATCTATAAAATATTAGAGGAATTAAAAAGGGAGGCTTAAAAATGGCTGAAATTTGTGGTGTTTATGGTAGAGAAATATTAGATTCAAGAGGGAATCCAACTGTAGAAGTTGATGTTATTTTAGAAGATGGAACATTAGGAAGAGCAGCTGTACCATCAGGAGCATCAACAGGAATTAATGAAGCGGTTGAATTAAGAGATGGAGAAAAAGATAGATATTTTGGAAAGGGAGTTTTGAATGCTGTTAATAATGTTAACGAAATAATAGCTCCAGAAATTATTGGTCTTGATGCAGCAGAACAAGTTTACATTGACAATATGATGATAGCTTTAGATGGAACAGATAATAAATCAAAATTAGGTGCTAATGCAATTTTAGGAGTTTCTCTTGCAATTGCTAAAGCTGCGGCAGAATCTGCAGGATTGCCTCTTTATTCTTATATTGGAGGAAATAATGCAAAAACATTACCTCTTCCTATGATGAATATTTTAAATGGTGGATCTCATGCGGATAATAATGTTGATTTACAAGAATTTATGATTATGCCAGCAGGAGCAAAAACATTTAGAGAAGCATTGAGAATGGGAGCAGAAGTTTTTCATACTTTGAAAAAAGTTTTAGGGAAAAAAGGATATAATACAGCAGTTGGAGACGAAGGTGGATTTGCACCAAATCTTGGGTCAAATGAAGAAGCTTTACAACTTATAGTTGAAGCTGTAAAAGTTGCAGGACTTGAAGCAGGAAAAGATATTTTGATAGCTTTAGATCCAGCATCTAGCGAATTTTATAAAGAAGGAAAATACATATTAAACGGAGAAAAATCTCATCAGATTAAAACTTCAGAAGATATGATTGATTATTATGATTATTTAGTTGGGAAATATCCTATTATTTCTATTGAAGATGGACTTGCAGAACAAGATTATGCAGGATGGAAAAAATTAACAGATAAATTAGGTAAAAAAATCCAATTAGTTGGAGATGATTTATTTGTTACAAATACAAAATTATTGAAAAAAGGAATCCAAGACGGATTAGGAAATTCTATTCTTATAAAAGTTAATCAAATTGGAACTTTGACAGAAACTTTAGATGCTATAGAAATGGCAAAAAGAGCTGGATATACAGCAGTTGTTTCTCATAGATCAGGAGAAACAGAAGATACAACAATTGCAGACATTGCAGTTGCAACAAATGCAGGACAAATAAAAACTGGATCAGCATCAAGAACAGACAGAATTTGTAAATATAATCAACTTTTGAGAATAGAAGAAGAATTGGGAGAAATAGCACTTTTTCAAGGAAAAGAAGGTTTTTATAATATAAAAAAATAAAAATTTTCAAATATATTTTGTTTAATTTTAAATGGGAGATACATATTTTTGTATCTCCCATTTTTTTTATTACAAAAAATTATAAATTTTAGTAGAATAGTTTTTAATAAATTTAAAATAAAGAGGTGAATTATATGTTAATGAATAAAGTAGAAAAAGCATTAGATAGAGTTAGACCAGCATTACAAGCAGATGGTGGAGATGTGGAGTTAATATCTGTAGATGAAAGTATTGGAAAAGTTGTAGTAAGGCTTCAAGGTAGTTGTCATGGTTGCCCAATGGCACAGTTAACATTAAAACATAGTGTTGAGAGAATTATAAAAGAAGAAGTTCCAGAAGTTAAAATAGTAGAGGCAGAACAATAAAAATGGAAATTAGAAAAGTTTATCTAGATAATAATGCTACAACTAAATTAGATGAAAATGTTTTGAAAAAAATGATGCCATTCTTGACAGAAAAATTTGGGAATGCGTCTAGTTTGCATTCTTTTGGACAAGAATGTAGAGAAGCAGTAGAAAATGCTAGAGAGCAAGTTGCAAATGTTATTTCAGCAGATGTTAAGGAAATTTTTTTTACATCTGGAGGAACAGAATCTGATAATTGGATTTTAAAGGGAATTGCTTATGCAAATAAAGAAAAAGGAAATCATATTATAACTACAGCAGTTGAACATCAGGCAGTTTTAGATACTTGTAAGTTTTTATCAAAGCAAGGTTTTGAAATTACATATTTACCTACAAATGAGAAAGGTATTGTGGATTTAAAGATATTGAAAGAATCTATTAAAGATAAAACTATTTTGGTTTCAGTAATGTTTGCGAATAATGAGACAGGGATTTTAGAACCGATAAAAGAAATAGGAGATTTAATAGAAGAAATAAATAATAACAGAGTAAAAAATGGTTTAGGCAGAATTTATTTTCATTCAGATTCAGTTCAGGCTTTTGGGAGAGAAAAAATTAATGTTAAAGATTTAAAAGTAGATGCTTTATCTTTTTCTGGACATAAAATATATGGACCAAAAGGAGTAGGCTCAGCATTTATAAGAAAAGGAACTAGAATTTTTCAATTTATGCATGGAGGACACCAAGAAAGTTTTCGTAGAGCTGGAACAGAAAATGTCGCTGCAATTGTTGGCTTTGGTGAAGCTGCAAAACTTATAAATATTGAAATGGATTCTGTAAACGAAAGGTTAAAAAAATTAAGATTAAAATTATATAATGGCATAAAAGAAAAAATAGAAGATGTATATTCTAATACAGATTTAGATAATTCTCTTTGCAATACATTAAATCTTTCTTTCAAATATGTTGAGGGAGAAGGAATAATTTTATTTTTAGATAGAAAAGGAGTTGCTGTTTCTAGTGGATCAGCATGTACTTCTGGGTCTCTAGATACATCTCATGTTTTAAAAGCTATGAATGTTGATGTAGTTTGTGCACAAGGTTCTATAAGATTTAGTTTGGGAAAATTTACTAATGAAGATGATATAGATTATGTTATAGAAGTACTTCCTCCTATAATAGAAAGGTTGAGAAAAATGTCTCCTCTATATCAAAAAGCGGAATAATTAAAATGGAAATAATGGATAAATATTTAGAATTAAAAAATTTTGTAAATGCTAAAAGATTAGAAAAAAAGACTTTGGGTTTTTGTGTTTTGAATTTTGATGTTTTAAATGTTAATACTATAAGATTTTTGAGAGCTAAAAAAAATGAAGTTGATTTTTTAATTGTAGGATTGGAACAATCAGCTGAAGATATTGTTTTAGCTGAAGATAAGCTAAATATTTTAAAAGAAATGGAAATGATAGATTTTGTTTACAATGAAAATTGTGAAATAGAAAAATTAAAAGAAATAATAATACCAGATTTTTTTGCAAAAGAAGATATTAATTTAAAATATGAAGTTTATAAAAAAATAATTGATAAGAATAAAATCAACGAGAATTAGATGAAATATTTTGAATTAAAAGATGAAAATTTAAATAGTTTTAGATTTTCTATTTTAGGTATGGGAACTTGGCAGTTTGGTGGATTGAATTTTTTAGATGGGAAAGATTGTGGTTGGCAAAATATTGATACAAAAGAATTAGAAAAATCGAGTTTGTTTGCGATAGAAAATGGGATAAATCATTTTGATACAGCAGACAGTTATGGAAATGGATTATCAGAAGAAATAATAGGGAATTTTTTAAGTAAAAATAATTTAAAAAATGAAATAAAAATTTCAACAAAAATAGGATTTATAAAAAATAATTTTGAAAATGCATATTGCAAAAAAAATTTAGAAATACAGTTTGAAAAATCTTTGAGAAATTTGAAAAAAGGTTATGTAGATATTTTGTATTTCCATAACTCAAATTTTGGAGAAAATGATTGTTTTTTAGATGAAGCTTTAGAGTTTTTTTATAGAAAAAAAGCTGAGGGGAAATTGTTATTTATAGGATTGTCATGTTATACAACAAAAGATTTTGTTAGACTTATTCCTAAGATAAAGCCATCTGTTATTCAAGCCAAGGCAAATATTCTGAATACACAGTTTATTACAGAAAATAGTATAGTTGCTCAATTATTGAAAAAATATAATATAAAATTTTTTGCATTTAGTCCTTTTGAACATGGGTTACTTTTAAATAAATATAATTCAAGCTTTGATAAAAATAAATTTTTTTGTGATGGAGATCATAGAAAAAATTTAAAAAAGTTTGATTCTGAAAATATTTTTAAGTTAAATAGATCTTTAAATGAAATTGCAGAAAAATTTAATGTTAATTCAAATATAGAAGGGTTTTTAGATATTTGTTTGGATTTTTTATTTTTCTATAAGACCGTAGATAGTGTGTTGTTTGGTTTTAGAAATAAAAAACAAGTTGAAATTATTTTGAAATATTTATATAAAATAAATAGTATTTTTAAAGAAAAAAAAGATATTGAATTTGTAAAGAATTGTTTAAAATAAGTTTTTGGAGTAAATGATGTATAATTTGGGTTTGTTTTTGAAGAAAAATGATTTTATAAAACCTATAGATTTGATAATAACTTTATATTTTAGTATTTTGTCTATAATTTTGTTATTTTTCCATAATGGTGTTAAATATTATTATTTATATATATTATTTTTTATATTATTTATATTTTTTTTATTTCAGTTTTTAAAATTTGCTTCTAAAAATAATAATAATAAAATAATTAATTTTTTGAGATATTTGTATCCAATTTTAATGTATGTTTTTCTTTATAAAGCTATAGATCCATTCATGTTGTCAGTGCATTCAGATTGGATGGATAAATATATTAATCATATTGAATTTTTTGTATTCGGCAATGAACCTACTATTTTATTGCAAAAAATAGTTACTCCAGTTTTGACAGAAATTTTGAAGTTTGCATATTTTTCTTATTATTTTATAGTATTTGTTCCTGCACTTTATTTTTATTTTGCAAAAAAAGAAAAGATTTTTGACGAATATGTTGAATCTGTTTCTATTGCGTTTTATATTTGTTATATAGGTTTTGTTTTATTTCCTGTTCAAGGTCCTAGATATGAATTCTCAGGTTTTTATACAGTAAATTTAGATGGATATTTTTTTACTAGATTGCAAGATTTTATAATGGCAAAAGGGTCTACTCATGGTGGATGTATGCCTAGTTCTCATGTTGCTGCTAGTTGTATGGCATGGAGGGTAATTAATAGACATTTTAAAAAAATGTCATATTTCCTTCTTCCTTTAGTAATATTGCTTTGCTTTTCAACAGTTTATCATAGATATCATTATTTTTCAGATGTTGTAGCAGGATTAATTGTTGTATGGGTTGCTTCTTATTTAAGAGATTATTTTAAGGAAATTTATAATAAATATAAATTTTTATAATATAAAAAGATATTATAAATAGGAGGCAAAATGTTTTCAAATCAAAGAAAATCCCATAGGTTCTCTGATAAAAGCATTTCAGTAATTTTGGATTATAATGATGGAAAACTTATAACAGGAATTTCAATTAATATTAGTAACGATGGTATTTGTGTTATTCTTGATAAGTCTCCGATTGTAGGGAAAGAACTAGACTTAATATTAGAATTTAACTTTAACAATGAATTAGTAAAAGAAAAAACAAAAGCTAAAGTTATGTGGACTTCTGATATAGGGAATGATGAATTTTTGACAGGATTGAGTTATGTAGATGATACAAATTTGAAAGAATATTTAGAATATTTAGAATATTTGAAGGAAAAAGAAGAAGAATAGATTATGAGAGACAAACAAAAATATTTAGAATTAATTAAAAATTT
>CAYQVV010000032.1:0-1151 GCA_964421155.1 uncultured Elusimicrobiaceae bacterium | reverse complement strand
GAAGAGCTTGGCAAAGATATTAGAGTTTTGCTGGATGCAGAATCTATTATGATTACTCGTAGTGAGCATGGAGTTTCTCTTTTTGAAAAAGATAAGATTACTCATATTCCTACTATGGCAAAAGAAGTTTTTGATGTTACAGGCGCAGGAGATACTGTTATAAGTACATTGGCAGTATGTTTAGGAAATGGTATAAATATGAAAGATAGTGCATATATTGCGAATTTTGTAGCAGGGATTGTTGTTGGAAAAGTAGGAACATCTTTGACTACAAAACAAGAAATCTTAGACAAAATGAAAAATTTGGAAGATTAAAAGAGGTTTTATGAAGATAATAGGATTTATTCCATCAAGATATGGATCTACAAGATTGGCAGCAAAGTCTTTGGCAAAAATAGACGGCAAGACAATGGTAGAGAGAGTTTTTTCTAATGTTAAAAAATCTAGAAAGCTAGATGATGTTATAATTTTGACTGATGACAAAAGAATTGCTGATGTAATAGATTCTTTTAACGGAAGATTTGAAATGACAAGTAAAGATTGTAATAGTGGGACAGACAGAATAATTTCTGTTTTAGATAAAATAGATTGTGATATTGCAGTTAATATTCAAGGTGATGAGCCTTTAGTTCATAGTGAGGATATAGACAAATTAGTTTCAGTATTTGAAGATGAGAATGTAGATATAGCTACCTTGATAAGAAAAATAGATAAAAAAGAACATATAAATAATTCAAATGTTGTTAAAGTAGTTCTCGATAAAGACAATAATGGTATATATTTTTCTAGAGCTAATATTCCTTTTAATAGGGATAATATAGATGGAATCCAATATTATCAACATATAGGAATTTATGCTTATAGAAAAGAAATTTTGAAAAAATTTAATGATATGGAAAGTAAAATTCTTGAAAATATAGAAAAACTTGAGCAGTTAAGGTTTTTAGAGAATGGTTATAAAATAAGAACAGTTGAAACAGAAAATGTTTATATTAGTGTAGATGTTAAAGATGATTTAGAAGCAGTAGAGAAATTTATAAAAGAAAATCAAAAGTAATTTTTTTATTTTAGTTGCCCTCGTAGCTCAGTAGGATAGAGCAACGGTTTCCTAAACCGTGGGCCGTGCGTTCGAATCGCGCCGAGGGCAATTT
>CAYQVV010000031.1:0-13759 GCA_964421155.1 uncultured Elusimicrobiaceae bacterium | reverse complement strand
GAAATAAAAACTATAAGTTCAGATGCTATTTTAGTTAGAACATTTACAAAATATGTAGAAGCAGGTGCAACTTGTACAATAGAATGGGATGGAAAGGATGATAGAGGAGATATTTTAATAGATGGTGATTATGTTGTTCTTCTTAATGCAAAAGATAGCAATGGAGTTGCAATTACAGATCCTATTATTGCTACATTATCTGTGAATAGAAATGGGGATATTAATCTTAGAAGAAAGATTTTTGAAAAAAATACATATCCTTACCCAAATCCAGTTTATACTAATAAACACAATAATGTAAAAATAAATTATTCTATGTCTAAAGAAGGCAGTCTTACTTGTTATATTTATGATGTAATAGGTAATTTGGTATGGAAAACATCTACTCCAGATTTGGATATAGGTGAAGGATATATTCAGTGGGATTTGAGAAGTAGAAGTGGCAAACAGGTAGGAAGAGGGTTATATATAATAGTGATGGAGGGAAGAGAAAAGAATACTGGCGAAATGTTAAAAACAACTAAAAAAATGATGGTGATAAAATGATAAAAAAAATAAAAACCAATTTAAAAAAAATTATTTTTGTAAGCATTTTTTTAATGTTTACGACAACATTTTTACTAGCAAAAGAAACAGATGCTACTACAGCAAATCAGTTTTTAAAGATGGATGTTGGAGCAAGAACTCTTGCTATGGGAGGAGCTTTTGTTGCTGTTGCAGATGATGTAAACAGTATTCGTTATAATCCTGCTGGACTTAGGCAAATAGAAAAAACAGAAATTTCTGCAACTCATATGATGTGGATAGCAGATTTAAATGTTGAACAATTATCTTTTGCTACTAAAATGCCACGAGGAAAAGATACATATTTAGATGTTTTTGGAGCAAGTATTTTTTATATGGGAAGTGGAACCCCAATAGAAGGAAGAGATGAAAATAAATATATAACCAATCCAGATTTAAATTATAATTCTCTTGCATTAACTTTAAGTGGTGCAAAAAGTTTAGATTTATACGATAATGTATTATTTGGTGCAAACCTAAAGTATGCGGAAGAAAATTTGTCAGATACAAAATATTCTTCTTTACTTTTAGATACAGGAATATTGTATAAATGGAAAGAAAATGTAAATTTAGGTTTTTCTGTAAGGAATATAGGTCCTGATAGCAAAGGAGATAAAATGCCTTTAGAAATGAGAGCAGGAACAGCTTATCAAAAAGACAAATTAGGACTTAGTTTAGATTTTTATAAATTTATAGATACAGATTTAAGGTTTGCTTTAGGCGGAGAATATTTTATAAAAAATATTTTTGTTGTTAGAGCAGGATATAATTATTCTATATCTGATAATGGAAAACTTTTAGATTTTGAAAGTTGGTCAGATGTTTCAAACTATTCAGTTTCAGGATTATCTTTGGGCTTTGGGTTTTTGACAAAGCCTATAGATTTTTTTAAGGGATATGAATTTAAATTAGATTATGCAATGGTAGATTTTGGAAGATTAGGGTTTACTCATATTTTTACAATATCTACAGAAATTTAACTTTTATAATATGTTTATACAGAAATTTATATCGAAAAAATTATTTCCTAAATTGATAAATAATTTAGATAATGCATTTTTAACTGTTTCTACTGCTGAATCTTGTACCGGAGGAATGATTGCTAAATTTTTAACAGATATACCAGGTAGTTCTAAATATTTTTTAGGTGGGATAGTTTCTTATTCAAATGAAGTTAAAATTCAAGAATTATTTGTAAACGAAGAAAATTTAGAGATTTTTGGTGCAGTAAGTGATGTTGTAGCAATTGAAATGGCAAGGGGCTGTATAGATAAATTTAAAACAGATTTTGCAATTTCTACAACAGGTATTGCAGGACCTGATGGAGATACTAATACAAAAAAAGTTGGATTAGTTTATATTTGTGTTATAGATAAAAACAAACATTTTAAATTATTTAAATATATTTTGAGTGGAGATAGAGATTCAGTTCGTTCTAAAGCTTCAAAACTAGCAATAATTAATTTATATAGATTTTTATAAGTAATTTTTTTTAACATATAAAAAAGGATGCAATTTTCATTGCATCCTTTTTTATTTAATTTAGTTAAATAAAAGCAAAACTTGAAAAAAATTTGAATTAAAAATAGAATGTGTCAAAGAAAAATCAAATATACAAAAAAAACTATATATTTATGCAAAAAAATAATAAAAAAACATTTATAAAAAAAATAAAAATTAAAAATATTGAATTTGAAAATAATTTAGCTCTTGCTCCTTTAGCAGGAATAACGATTAAGCCATTTAGAGTAAATTTAGAAAAAATGGGAGCTAAAATTCTTTTTACAGAAATGATATCAAGTTATGGTGTCATATATGAAAATAAAAAAACAATAGCGATGGTAGATGTAAAAGAAGAAAAACATCCAATAATTGTTCAAATATTTGGAAATAATGCAGATATAATGGCAGATTCTGCAAGAAAATTACAGGATTTTGGAGTAGAAATTATAGATATAAATATGGGATGTCCTGCTCCAAAAGTAGTTAGTTCTGGTTCAGGCTCTGCTCTTTTGAAGGATATTAAAAAGGTAGAAGAAATTATTAGAAAAGTAAGAGCTTCTATTCAGATCCCGTTAACATTAAAAATTAGGGCTGGATGGGATTTGGAATCTATAAATGCCTTAGAAGTTAGTAAAATAGCCGAGAATGAAGGAATTGACTTATTAACAGTTCATGCTAGAACTAAAAGTCAAAAATTTAATGATTTTAATTGGGATATAATATCTCAAGTTAAAAATAATGTTAAAATTCCAGTTATAGGGAATGGAAATATTTTTTCGCCTTATGATGTTAAAAATATGTTTGAACAAACTAATTGTGATGGATTTATGATTGCTAGAGCAAGTTTTTCTAATCCTTGGATTTTTAAACAAATTTTAGAATTTGATGAAAAAGGAACTTTTGATGAAATATCTGATGAAGACAAGTTAAATTATATATTGCAATTTTCTAGAGATTTTATTGAATATAAAGGAGATAGAGGTATTTTTGAATTGAGAAAATTTATTGTATGGCTTACAAAAGGATTGCCTAATTCTAGAATTTTGAGAGAAGAATTTTTTAGTATAAAAAGTTTATCAGATGTAGATGATATAATAAAAAGATATAAAAAATCTTAATTTAAAAAACTTTAATAAACAGTAATAAAAATATATAATAAAATTTAAAAATTTTGCTTTGATGGTTAGGAGGAAAAATTGTTTAGTTCATTTATAAAAAGACCAGCTATGACAATAGCTTTTATTTTCTTTTTTATAGTTTTAGGGTGTGTTTCTTATTTTAACCTGGGAATAGAAGATACTCCTAGTATAGATTATCCTTTAGTTTCTGTAAAAGTTGTTTATGCAGGTGCAACACCTAGCGAAATAGAATCTCAAGTTGTAAAACCTATAGAAGAAGCAATATCTGAATTGTCTGAAATAAAAAAAGTACAAAGTAGATGCTATGACAGTTTAGGATATGTAATTATTGAATTTAACTTAGGTGTAGATGTAAATCAAAAAAATATAGAAGTGAAAGATAAGGTTGAAGCAATTGTTTCAGATCTTCCAGATGGAATAGAAACACCTATAATAGAAAAAGTGGATATTTTTGCGACTTCAGTTATGGATTTAGTTTTAGAAAGTGACACTATAGATACAAGAGAGTTATATGATTTCGCAGATCAAAAATTAAAACCTAAGTTTAGTGCAATATCTGGAATTGCTGATATGGAAATAATAGGAGGAAAAGAGAGGGAAATACAAGTCAAATTGGATCCTATTTTAATGAAAAAATATTATGTATCAATAACAGATGTTATTAGTGTTTTAAATGCAAGAAACTTAAATATTCCTGGTGGAGATATCCAGAATTATAAATCCAGTATAAATGTTAAATTTGTTGGAGAATTTTCAAATTTAGAAGATATACGGAATATGCCTATTACGACAAGAGATGGGGAAGCAGTTCCTTTAAAAAAATTTGCTCAAGTAATAGATGGTTATAAAAAAGTTACATCTATGGCAAAATATAATGGAAAAGAAGTAGTAATTTTATCTCTAAATAAAGTTTCTGGAGCAAATGAAGTAAAAATAGCAAAACAGGTAAAAAAGAAGCTTCCTAAAATAAAAGAGATTTTAGAAGGAGATATGAAACTTTTTATAGTTTCAGATAATACTGAAAATATTATAGAAAATACAAACGGAACTATAAAAAATATATTAATAGGTATAGTTTTAACAATTATAATTCTTTATTTATTTACTGGAAATCTTAGAATAACTTTTATTGCTTCAATAGTAATTCCATTTTCTATTATTGCATCTTTTCTTTTGATTGATTTTTCAAAATTTACAATAAATTCAATGACTTTATTAGCTGTAGCTACGGCTTTGGGAACTTTGATTTCTAATGCGATTGTTATAGTAGAAAGCATATTGGCAAAAATAGAGCAGGGGTTAGGGAAATTAGAAGCTGCAGTACAAGGAACAGAAGAAGTTTTTGTTGCTGTTTTGGCTGCGGCAGGAACAAATATTGTTGTGTTTACCCCTATAGCTTTTATGGGTGGAATGATAGGGCAATTTATGAAGCAGTTTGGATTGACAGTTGTTTATACAACATTATTTTCAATATTAGCATCTTTTACATTAACTCCTATGTTGTCAGGATTAATTTTAAAAGATAAAAAAGATAAGCCAGATGGAAAAAAATTTTTTATAATTGAATGGATAGATAATTTAGTTAAATTTATACTAAAAGAATATAGAATTATTTTTGATTTTATGTTTAAAAGACATATTTTAATTTTGTTTTTGGGGTTAGTTATTTTTGTTTCTTCTTTTATACTTGTAAAATATATAGATAATGATTTTTTTCCAAAATATGATCAAGATTTAATAAATGTAAGTATAAATTTACCTCAAGGAACTAGTATAGATAAAACTAAAGTAAAAATAGCAGAGCTAGAAAAAATAATAGATGGATTAAAAGACAAATATATAAAAGATTATTTTACTTCTATAGGAGGAAATTCAGGAGTCGAAACAGCACAGATAACAATAAATTTAAAACCTAGAAAAGATAGAGATAAAACAGATCTTCAGATTATGGATATTCTTTTAGTTGTATTTGCAAAAATCCCAGATGTAGAAATAAGTTTGTATAGTGATCAAGAAGGAAATACTACAGGGGATTTGTCTTTAGATATTTATGGATTGGAGTTTGATGTTTTAGAAAAAAAATCAAAAGAAATAATTGAAAAATTGAAAGCTACAGGATATTTTAAAAATGTATCATCATCTTTTAAAGATCCAAAAGATGAAATAAAATTTATTTCAGATCAAAAAAAATTATCGCTTTTTGATATTTCAAATAATATATTAGCCTCTACAATAAGAACTGCAGTTTCAGGAGATGATTCTAATTTTTATAGAGAGAAAGGTGAAGAATATACCATGAGGGTAGAATTAGGAGATGATTATAAAAAGACATCTAATGATTTAAAGCAAATTTTTGTAATAACCCAAAAAGGATTGTTACCAGTTGTGGATATAGGTAATTTTGTAAAAACCAGATCTATTCCTACTATTTATAGAAGAGATTCTGAAAGGATAATAACTTTAGACCTTTATATAGCTAAATCAGCTAGTGGGCAAGTTAGACAATATATAACAGATGAAATTTTAAATAAAATAGATTTTCCAGATGGCTATGGTTATAGATTTAGCGGGACATCAGAAATGCAGGACGAGTCAAATTTTGAAGTAATGAAAGCATTTATTATTGCGACACTTTTAACTTATTTATTATTAGTTGCGATAATGAACTCTTTTTTAATGCCATTTGTTATTGCAACAACAATTATTACTTCTTTGGCAGGGGTTTTTTTAGTTTTATTTTTTACAAATTCAAGTATAAATTTGGCAACAATGCTTGCAATAATAATGTTAGTAGGTTTGGTTGTGAATAATGCTATATTAGTTTTAGAAGAAGCTAGAGTTAAAATAAGACAAGGAGAAGATTTAATTGAAGCTATATGGCATGGTTTTTCTTCTAAATTTGTAGCTGTACTTATGACTTCTATAGCTATTATTGTTGCTACATATCCTCAATTATATGATGTAGATGGAATGAAGAAGTCTATGGGCGCAGTTATGATAGGAGGAATGTTAGGCTCTATGTTTTTTACTTTTTTTATGGTTCCGATTTTATTTTGGTATACAGAAAGATTTTTAAAGTTTATAGATAATAAAAGAAAAAGAAAAGATTCTATAGAAGAAAATAATTAAATATAATATAAATAGGAGGGAAAATATGATTATTTCTAAAAAAAATTTTATTATCTCATTATTTTTAATTTTGACATTTATTTTTTTATTTGGATGTTCTAGTGTGAAAGTTTCTAGAATAGAATCAGATGAAATAGTAGATTTAAGTGGAGACTGGAATGATGCAGATTCACAAATCGTATCAAAAGCTGTTATAAATGAATGTTTAAATGGCGGCTGGAGAGATGATTTTATTGCAAGCAAAGGAAAAAAACCTGTCGTTATAGTTGGGACAGTTTTAAATAAATCTCAAGAGCATATAAATATGCAGACAATAACGAAAGATATGGAAACAGAGCTTGTGAATTCAGGAAGAGTAAAGTTTGTTGCATCAAAAGACGAAAGAAATGAGTTGAGAGAAGAAAAAGTTGATCAAGCAGAATTTTCAAATGAAAAGACTAGAAAAGCTCAAAAAAATGAAACAGGTGCAGATTTTATGTTAAAAGGGCAATTAAATACAATTTTTGATGAATTAAAAGGTCAAACTGTAAAATATTATCAAGTTGAATTAGAGCTTGTAAATATTGAAACAAATGAGAAAGCATGGATTGGACAGAAAAAAATAAAAAAATTAGTAAAAAAATCAAAATATAAAGCTTAAATTTTGATTAAAAGTTTTATAATTAGAGATGCGATATAATCGCATCTCTAATTTAGATATTTATTAATATTTTGTAAACTATCTATATTTAAGGATAAATATGATTTATACAAATAAAAGATATTCTGAATATTTAAAAGAAAAATATGGAGAAAGAATTCACAAAATAAGCCTAGATGCAGGATTTTCATGTCCGAATAAAAATGGTTGTATTTATTGCAACAATTCATCATTTAGTTATGCAAAAAATGTCAATGAAAACTATAAAATTTTAAATCTAGAAGAACAAATAATAAGAACAATAAAATTTGTTAAAAAAAGATTTTTGGCAAACAAATTTATTCTTTATTTTCAAACAAACACGAATACATTTGCTCCTATAAATATTTTGAAAGAAAAATATGATGTAATATATAAATTTCCAGAAATAATAGGATTAAACATTTCTACTAGACCGGATTGTATAGATGAAAATATTTTAGAGTTAATTAAATCTTATACTGAAAAATATGAAGTTTGGATAGAATTTGGATTGCAAAGCATTCATGATAAAACTTTAGATTTGATAAATAGAGGGCATAAATTTGAAGATTTTTTGAATGCTGTCCATTTAACTAGAAAGATTTCTGATAAAATAAAAATTTGTGCTCATTTAATTGTCGGATTGCCTAATGAAACGAGAGATATGATAATGCAGAGCATTGATAAAATGAATGAATTGAAAATTGATGGCGTAAAACTTCATCCAATGCATATTGTCAAAGATACTGTTTTGGCAGATATGTTTTTAAAACAACAAAATTTTGATAATTCAAATTCTGAAAAAATGAAGTTTGAATTTTTTGAGTTTGAAAAATATATAGAAATTTTGGCAGATATTTTAGATAAGTTGGATAAAAATATAATAATTCATGGATTTAGTGGTTATTGTCCCAAAAAAATTTTGATAGAACCGTATTGGCTTTCAATCAGAGACAAAGTTATTCTGGGATTGGAAGAGTATAAAAAATAAAGATTATCGGAGGACAAAAATGAAGTGGTTTGCAATTATATTAAATTTAATAGTTGGAGTAATACTTTTAGTAGAGCTTGTAAACGGTATAACTGAAGGGGACCCTGTAGACATGTACTTTTTTATACTAATATTCATGTTTTTAACATTAATATCTAATTTATGGGTTTTGTTTAATATAAAAGATAATGGAAAAACTTGGATAGAACTTTATTTTAAAAGAAAAATTCTTGAAGAAACAAAGAAAATAGAAGATTTAGAAAAAATAACAAAATAATTAAAATGCTAATACAATAAATTATATAATTCATATTAAAAAAAATTTTGAATATTAAAATAAGAATAAAAAAATAAGTGCTAATGATTAATTTGCATTTATTAATGAATGGATTAAAGCATGAATATACAAAATCAAAAAAAATTATTTGAAAGTATAAAAAATTTGCTAAATCAAGCAAGAAATATGGTTGTTTGTAGAGTTAACACTATTATGACACAAACTTATTTTTTGATAGGTGGTTTAATAGTGGAAAATGAACAAAAAGGGAATAAGAGAGCGGAGTATGGAAAAGAAACTCTTAAAAATTTAAGTGAGAAATTAACTAATGAGTTTGGAAAGGGATTTTCTGTTACAAATTTAAAACAAATGAGAGGATTTTTTCTTTCTTATTCAAAAAGTCAGACACTGTCTGACGAATCTGAAAATAGAATAACATATCTTGAAAATATAAAAAATAATTTATTAACTACAAAACTGAAAAAAATAAATTTACAAAATATCAATTTTCCTTTATCTTGGTCTCATTATGTTTTTTTAATGAATTTATCTGAAAAAGAAAAAAATTTTTATGAAAATGAAAGTATAAAAAATAATTGGACAATTAGGGAACTTAAAAGACAATATGATTCATCTCTGTATGAAAGAATTATTTTGAGTAGGGATAAAAAAAATGTTTTAGAAGAAAATTTAAAAAAATATCATGAGCCCAAAGTTCCGCAAGATATACTTAAAGATCCTTATGTCTTGGAGTTTTTGGGATTAGAAGAATCGGAGAAATATTCCGAGTCAGATTTAGAACAAGCAATTATTGATAAAATAGAACATTTTTTATTAGAACTGGGCAAAGGTTTTGCATTTATCGGAAGACAAAAAAGGTTTACATTTGAAGAAGAACATTTTTTTGTAGATTTGGTTTTTTATAATCGGTTACTCAAGTGTTTTGTGTTAATTGATCTCAAAATTGGAAAACTTAAACATCAAGATTTAGGACAAATGCAAATGTATGTTAATTATTATGATCGATTTGTAAAAACTAACGAAGAAAATAAAACTATAGGGATTATTATTTGTAAAAACAAAAATGATTCTCTTGTAGAAATCACTTTACCAAAAAATAGTAATGTTTTTGCTCCAAAATATGAAATCTATTTGCCAAGCAAAGAACAGCTTAAAGCACAAATAGACAGTATAAGTTTATTAAAAAAGAATTAAAAAGTTATTTATAAAAAATATTTTTTAAAAAGTTTTAAGAGAAAAATTAGAGGATTTAATAGACAAAATTATAAATGAAAATAAAATTGAGATGGATTTTAATTATTAAATAAAGATTATCGGAGGATAAAAATGATTAGTAAAAAAATGTTTGAGAAATTAAATTATCAAATTAACAGAGAGATTTTTTCTGCTTATTTTTACATGGCAATGTCAAGTTATGCAAATTCTATTGGATTAAAAGGTTTTGCAAATTGGTTTAATGTTCAGGTAAAGGAAGAGCTTTCTCATGCACAAATTTTTTATAACTATCTAAATGATCAAGGAGAAAGAACAAAATTTTTAGCAATAGAAGAGCCTAATGATGATTTTTTATCGCCTTTGGATTTATATGAAAAAACTTTGAAACATGAACAATTAGTTACTTCTTTAATAAATGATTTAGTTGCTTTGGCTAGAGAAGAAAAAGATTTTGCGACAGATAATTTTTTGGCATGGTTTATAAAAGAACAAGTTGAAGAAGAAGCAAATGCAAAAGAATTGATTGACAAGCTAAAATTGATAAAAGATGATGGAAGAGGGCTTTTAATGCTAGATACAGAATTAGCGACAAGAGTTTATGTTGTTCCTCAACCATTACAACAAACAAATAACTAGAATAATAAAATATTATTTTAAAAGATAAATACATGTTTAATCTAAAAAAAAATAATACAAATATAAAAACAGAAATTCTTGCAGGAATAACAACTTTTTTAACTATGGCGTATGTTTTATTTGTTCATCCAAATATGTTGAGCAATACAGGAATGGATAAAGGGGCTTTGATAACAGTAACTGCATTAGTTTCGAGTATTTCTTGTTTTGCAGTAGCTTTTTTTGCAAACTCTCCAATAGCCATGGCTCCAGGAATGGGATTGAATGCATTTTTTACTTTTTCTTTGTGTTTATCTGAAAATATTCCTTGGCAAACATCTTTAGGTATAGTTTTTTTATCAGGACTAGTATTTTTACTTTTGACAGTTTTTGGGACTAGAGAAAAAATTATGAATGCTATACCAGAACCTATAAAATCTTCAATATCTATTGGAATAGGACTTTTTATAGCTTTCATCGGATTTCAAGGAATGGGATTAATAGTTCATAATGATGCAACATTGATTTCTTTGGGGAAATGGAATATTCAAAATATTATAGGAATTTTTGGATTATTTATAACTATATTTTTATTATTGATTAAGGTTAGAGGAGCAATATTAATAGGCATTGTTGTCTCAACTATAGTTGCAATAATTTTGAAACAAACACAAATTCCTTCTTATTTTGTAAGTTATCCGCCTAGTATTATGCCAATTGCTTTTAAGTTAGATATTTTAGGAGCATTAAAAATTTCTTTTATAGTTCCAATATTGACTTTTATGTATATGGATCTTTTTGATAGCATTGGAACTATTTTGGCAGTATCTGATGAAGGGAAATTGATAGATAGAGATAAAAATCCTAAAAATATAAAAAAGATTTTAATGGTAGATGCTTCGGCAACAATGTTTGGAGCAATATTTGGAACATCTACTACGACATCTTATATGGAATCAGCAGCCGGTATTGCAGAAGGTGGAAAAACAGGATTAACAGCTTTTGTAATAGGAATTTTTTTTCTTTTATCTATGTTTTTTTCGCCTCTTATTTCAATAGTTCCATATTTCGCAGTAGCTCCGGCATTGGTTATTGTTGGAATTTTTATGATGAAAAGTATCAATAAGATAGATTTTCAAAATTTAGAATATGCTATTCCCGCATTTTTTACGATTTTGATGATGCCATTATCTTACAGTATTTCTACTGGTATATCTTTTGGTTTTATATCATATGTTTTGATAAAAATATTTAAACTGCAATTTAAAGATTTAAATTTTTTGATAATATTAATTTTTATATTGAGTATTTTTAATTTAGTTTTTTAAATATAAAGATATTTTTAGATATAAAAAAACTTTGAGGCATTGCCTTTTTAATAAAATTTCCAGATAAAAGGAAAAAAGAAAATATATGCATAGAAAAAATATTACTGAAAAAATTATAGATTTTGCAATATTAGACAATATTCAAAAATATTTAACGACTTTTTCTAAGCATTTTTTGAAACTTTTAATATCAAGAAATTTAGATAATCCTATAAAAATTCAAAAATTTTTGAATCCTAAAATAACAGATTTGCAAAATCCTTTTATTATTCATGATATGCATAAAGCTGTTATTAGAGTTCAAAAAGCGATTTCAAATAATGAAAATATTTTTATTTATGGAGATAAAGATGTAGATGGGCAAAGTAGTATAAGCCTTTTGAAATCTGCATTAAAGGAATATGGCTTAAATGTTGATTATTATATTCCTGTAGATGAAGGATATGGAGTACATAAATCTATAGTCTCTACTTTGCTTAAAAAAAATATAAATTTATTTATTACTGTAGACTGTGGAATAAGTAATAAAGATGAAATAGAATTTATAAAAAATAACGGAATAGATGTTATTGTAATGGATCATCATGAAGTCGTTGGAGATATTCCAAAAGCAGATGCGGTTGTAGATCCAAAAATAGATACTGTTTTTTATGAAGATATCTGCGATTCAAAAAGTTTAAAAAATCTTGCTGGATGTGGAGTTGTTTTTTATTTTGTTTGGGCTTTGAAAATAAGCTATTCTCAATATTTTGATAAAAAATTTTTAGTTTTGGATTTAGAAACAACAGGGCTAAATTCTTCTTCTGATAAAATTTTAGAAATAGGAGCTGTTGTTTTAAAAAATGGCATAATAGAAAATAGATTTCAAACTTATATAAAACAAGATTTAGATATTCCAAAATATATTACAAAAATTAATGGAATTTCAAATGAAACAGTAAAAAATTCTCCAGATGAAAATACAGCGATAGACAATTTTTTAGAATTTATAGATAAAAATGATCCGTATTGTTTTGTTGTGCATAATGCAGATTTTGATATAAATTTTTTAAAAAACTCTGTAAACAAAAAAATAAATTTATATTTTGAAAAAAAACAAATTTTAGATACATTGGCAATATCTAGAAAATTATATCCGAATGAATCTCATAAATTGGAAAATTTAGCTAAAAAATTTTGTTTGTCTACAGATTTTCATAGAGCCTTGGCAGATGCTGAAATTACTGCAAAAATATATTGGAATATTTTGATGAAAGATGATTTTATCATACAAGATTTTTTTAAAAGATATGTAGCTTTTTCAGCTCTTGGAACAATAAGCGATATAATGCCGTTGCTTAATGAAAATAGGTTTCTAGTAAAATATGGAATTTTAGGTTTAAAAAAAGATTCTATATTGAGCTTAAAACTTTTTTTAGATGAAATGATTGGCGAAAACAAATTTTTGACTGCAAAATATATTGCATGGAATATAACTCCATTTTTGAATTCTGCAGGAAGAATGGGAAAGCCTTATTTAGGTGTGGAATATTTATGTTCTGATGAGGAAAAAGAAATTTTGAGTTTGAGAGAAGAGATTTCAGATTTGAATATGAATAGAAGATCTATTCAACAACGAGATGAAAAAACAGCAGAAAAAATATTGAAAAATCAAGGAATGCAATTTGAAAATTTTATATTTGTTTACAGTCCAAAATTTGAAAAAAATGTAACTGGAATAGTTGCTTCAAATATTGTAAAAAAACATAACAAAGTTGTTTTTGTTGCATCTGAAAATGGAGACATAACAACAGGTTCTGTTCGAGCTCCAAAAGGGTATAATTATAATGTTGTTTCTATTTTAGAAAAAGCTGGAGATTTGTTAGAAAAATTTGGAGGACATAAGCTAGCAGGAGGATTTTCTTTAAATACTAAAAATATTGCAAATTTTGAAAAAAAGTTGATAGATATTTTTACTTCTGAAACTATAATAGGTGAAAATACTGATGATATAGAAGTTGATTTAATTTTGAATAGCGATGATTTGACAGACAATTTTTTTAAAGAAATACTTTTGATGGAACCTTTTGGGGAAGCGAATCCTCATCCTATATTTTTATTTGAAAATATAAAATTTGTAGATTTTGGATTTATGGGTTCAAAAAAGGAGCATTTTAAAGGAAAAATAAGACTTAAAGATTTAAATTTTATAGAAGTAATTGGATGGAATATGAGACAAAGTTTTGTGAGACGATCTAATGAAGAAAATATTTTTAGTTTCATAGCTCATGTTGAAAAAGATTTTTATAATGGAGAAGAAAGAATAAGGTTGAATAT
>CAYQVV010000030.1:8298-14074 GCA_964421155.1 uncultured Elusimicrobiaceae bacterium | reverse complement strand
TAGATAAATTTTAAAATAAACATTTTTGAATAATTAAATAAAAATAGTTTACTCTAAAGCAGGATTTAATTATAATTTCTAGATATATAAAATTATTGAAATTGGAGTTTTTTATGATAGATAATAAAGATTTTTTATTAGAAATAGGGACAGAAGAATTACCTTTTTCAGCTCAAAAAGTTGTTATAAATGAAGCAAAGAATATTTTTGAAAATTTATTAAAATCTGAAAAAATAGAATATAAAGATTTAAATGTTTTTGTTACACCTTGTAGAATAGTAGTTTTTATAAAAAATTTGACTCTTTTTCAAAAGTCTGAAGAAAAAGAAATTTTAGGACCTCCTAAAAAAATAGCATATTCTGATACAGGAGAAATAACTAGAGCATTAACTGTTTTTTTAGAAAAAAATAATGCCAAAATAGAAGATATTGTAGAAAAAGAGACTCCAAAAGGTATTTATTTATATATTTTATCTAAAACAGATTCAAAAAATATAAAAGAATTTTTGCCAAATATTTGTTTAGAATTTGCTAAAAAATTGCCTTTTGCAAAAATGATGACTTGGAATTCAACAAATTTTAAATTTATAAGACCTATTAGATGGGTTTTATCTATTTTAGGAGAAGAATTTTTGCCTTGTAATATAGCAGGAATAGATTCTGGAGAAAATACTTTTTTAATCGGTGGATACAAAAGCCAAAAAGTTGAAGTTAAAAATGTTCAAAATTATTTTGAGATAATAAAAACGGAAGGGATAATTATAGATTATTCAGAAAGGAAAAAATATATTCAAAATCAAATGTTAAGTAATATTTTAGGATATAAACTTTTTTCTGAGGATAATGATTTATTTGAAGAAGTGACTGCTTTGGTTGAATATCCGACTATTGTTTTGTGTGATTTTGATAAAAAGTTTTTATCTTTACCTTTTGAAGTTATTTATACTGTTTTAAAAAATCATCAAAAATGTTTTGCATTAATAGATGATAATAATAATCTTGTTTCGAAATTTGTTGCAGTTTGCAATGGAAAAAATAGAAACTTAGAAGTTGTAAAGGCAGGATATGAAAAGGTTGCTGTAGCTAGGTTAAATGATGCAGTATTTTTTTATGAATCAGATAAAAAAATAGATTTTAAAGATAGAACAGAAAAATTAAAAAATTTGATTTATCAAGAAAAATTGGGATCAGTTTACGAAAAGATTGAAAGAATTGAAAAGATCGCTAAATTTATTTGTGATACGAGAAATTTTTTTAATACAGAATATGATAGAAAAAATAATTTTACTTTTGGGCAAGGAATACATTTTCCTACCATTTCATCTATTATTAATCTTTGTAAAAATGATCTTTTGACAGATATGGTCGGAGAATTCCCAGAGCTTCAAGGTATAATGGGAAAATATTATGCTTTGTCTTCTGGAGAAAATGAAGTTGTGGTTAATGCAATAGAAGAGCATTATTTACCTAGATTTGCAGGAGATAAACTTCCAAAAAGTTTAGAAGGTGCGATTGTTAGTATAGCAGATAAGATTGATAATATTCTTTCTACATTTTTGCTGGATAAAAAACCAACTGGTTCAAAAGATCCATTTGGAATAAGAAGGCAAATTAATGGAATTTTTAATATTTTAAAAGATACGAAATGTTCGATGGATTTATATGAGTTAGTAGATAAAAGTTTGGATATATTTTCAGATAAATTTAATAATGATGAAATAAATAAAGCCAAACTTGAATTAAGAGAATTTTTAAACACTAGAATAGAAAACTGGCTAATAGAATCAGGTTTTAGAATAGATATAGTTAGAGCTGTCAATTTTGATTCTAAAATTTTGAATGGCTTTGATTTATTTTCAAAATGTTTGGATATAAAATCTTATTTAGAAAAAGAAGAATTTAAAAAATTTATAGGGCTTTATAAAAGAGCCAATAATATTTTAAAGCAAGCCAAAGATAAAAATATAGATTTTGAAAATTGGAAATTGAAATATGAACTGTTTATTATAGAGGAAAAAAACTTGTTTGATGATATATCTACATTTAACATTTATGATGTTAATTCTTGGAATACACATATTATAAAACTAAAAATTTCTTTAGACGAGTTTTTCGATAAAATTATGGTTATGGCTGAGGATGAAAATTTAAAGAAAAACAGGCTTGCAATATTAAATTGTTTAATACAAAAATTTAATGGTATGGCTGATTTTTCTGAATTAAATATAGACTAATTTTTATGAAAAAAGATTTTTTAATAATAGATATTGATAAAAATTTGGAAGTTTTTTATGAAAATTCTGCTATAAATATGGCTATTGATGAAATGCTTTTTCAAAAAATTCAAAATAGTTCAAATTCAAAAATGTTTTTGCGATTTTATGATTGGAAAACAGAATATTTGTCTTTTGGATATACTCAAAGAATAAATAATAAACCAGAATTACTAAATAAATTTTTTAATGAAAAACAGCAACTTGTCAGAAGACCTACAGGTGGAGGTTTTGTTCATCACGGAAATGATTTATGTATTACTTTGATTGCAAACTTAAAAGATTTTTCTGATTTAGAAAATTTAGAAAAATCATATCAGTTAACGCATTTTTTATTTTTAGAAGGGATTAAAAAGTTTCTAAATATTTTTTTTGAAAATAATTTTAATAATAATTTAAATCTTTTTAGTTTAGAAAATAAATCTGTAAAATCTAGTTTTTGTTTTGAAAAACCTGTTTTGAGCGATATTATGCTTTCTGGAAAAAAAATTGTAGGCAGTGCACAGAGACGGATTTTTTATAAAGATAATTTTTATTTGATTCAACAAACAAGTTTGAATTTTGAAAATTTATTTGAATTTAAAGATATGAAAATTAAAAATTTTGATTTAAAAGATTTGTCAAAAATTATCAGTATTGAATTTGAAAAAAAGTTTAATGTTAATTTTGAAAGTTATAATTACTCCAGCAAAGATTTAGAAATATCAAAAAATTTATTTGAAAATAAATACAAATTAGATATATGGAATAAAAAAATATAAAATGAAAAAATTAGATTTGCATGGGATTAGCCATAGCGATGTAGAATTTTTAGTTGAAAATTTTGTTTTATTATATCAAAATGAATGTCCGATAGAAATAATCACAGGCAACAGTTTCATGATGCAAAAAATAGTTAAATCAGTTTTAAATAAATATGAATTTAGATATACATATAGGACGGCTACAAATTTGGGTTCACTTATAATTTGGGGTTTTGAGAAATAAATTTTTTTGTCATCCATCATGAGATGATTTATCATCCTGTTCGAATGAAATGTGGAATTTAGAATTTTTAGATTCCTGCTTTTGCAGGAATAACAAAACGCTATCAAATGTAGAGACTTGATATATATCAAGTCTTGTATATAATTGGGAAATTAATAAGAGAAGGTATTCTGAAAATATGAATAAAATAAAAATTTTAGATATTGATACTATTGAAAAAATTGCTGCTGGAGAAGTCGTAGAAAGACCTTATTGTGCAGTGAAAGAATTGATAGAAAATTCAATTGATGCAAATTCTACAAATATATTAATAGAAATTTTAGACAAAGGAACTAGCCTTATAAAAATAACTGATAATGGCGATGGAATGACTGAAGAAGATTTGTCTCTGTGCATAAAAAGGCATGCTACAAGCAAAATAAATATCATAGAAGATTTAGAAAAAATAAAAACTCTTGGATTTAGAGGGGAGGCTTTGGCAGCTATTTCTAGAATTTCTAAAACGGAAATAATAACAAGGCAAAAAGATTTTGATTATGGATTTTCTCTTTATGCAGAAGGCGGAGAAAATATAGAAATAAAAAAAACAGGCTCAGGAATTGGAACTCAAATTATAATAAAAGATTTATTTTATAATGTTCCAGCTAGAAAAAAGTTTTTGAAATCCAATGCCAGCGAATATTCACAAATAATTTCTATTGTAGAAAAATTGGCTTTGGCTCATCATAATATTTCTTTTAAACTTTTGATAGATGAAAAAGTAAAATTAAACTTGATAAAAACAAGTGATAAAGTGGATAGAATTAGAGATATTTTTGGAAAAGATGTGGCAGAAAATTTAATTCCATTTGAATATCAAAATAATTTTTTTAAAATTTATGGTTGGACGAGCAATAGCCAGTATTTTGAGAAAAGCAGAAATAATTATTATTCATTTGTAAATGATAGAAATATAGTTTCAAAAGTTATTATTGGAGCTGTAAACGAAGCATATAAAGAAAATATAGTTAAATCAAGATATCCAATAAGTTTTATTTTTTTAGAAATGAGTGGAGAATTTTTTGATGTAAATGTCCATCCTCAAAAAACTGAAATAAAATTTTTGAATGAGCCGTCAATTTTTTCTATTGTTAGAGAAACAGTTTTTTTTGCTTTAAAAAATAAAGATTCTGAAAAAGTTTTGAATATTAATAAAAATGATAATGTTATTGAAGAGAAAAATATTGAAACAAAAATAGAAGAGAATATTGAAAAACAAGATTTTAATTTAGATACCAAAAAAGAGAAAAGAATTTTTTCAGAAATAAAAAATTTAAATAAAAAAAATTATGATACTAGACAGTCTACGAGGGTTTTTGTTCCTAATCCGGAAGATAAAAAAAAATATATTGAAAATTGGCAAAAAATGATTTCAGTTTTTGATAAAGTTGACTTGAAAAAATCTGAAAAATTGGATTTGAATCAAGTTAAAATAGATGTTGATGAAAAAGAAAAAAATTTATTTCAAGACGAAGAAATAGATTTGAAAGTTATAGGTTGGTTTCCTAGTAAGTATATTTTGGCGTCTAATAAAAATTTTGAGCTTGTAATAATAGATCAGCATGCAGCACACGAGAGAATAAACTATGAAATTTTGAAAAAAGATTTTGAGCAAAAAAGAATTGAAGTTCAAGGACTTTTGATTTCAGAAATTTTTGAGCTTCCAAATTCAAAAAAAGAATTTTTGGCAGATTTAGAAAATTTGAAAAAATTTGAAGCTTTCGGTTTTTTTATAGAACTTTTTGGTAAAGATTCTTTAAAAATAAATGCAGTTCCTTCAATAATAGAACAAGGCAAAGAGGTTCAAACAGTTAAAGAAATTTTGGAAAATTTATCAGAAAATATAGAATCAAAAGATTTATATTCTCAGGAAATAGTTGATAAAATAATAATGATTTCTTGTAAAAATTCAATAAAAGCAAATCAAAAATTGTCTATTTTAGAAATGGAAACATTAATAAAAAGACTTATGAAAACAGAAAATCCATATCATTGTCCACACGGTAGACCGACTATTGTATCTATTTCGCAAAAAGAAATAGATAAAAAATTTGCAAGGATTTTGTAATGGAAAAACTTGATATTACAGTTATTGTTGGGGCTACAGCTTCTGGAAAAACAAAATTTGCAATAGATTTTGCTAAAAAAACAAATTCAGAAATTATAAATGCAGATTCTCGTCAGATTTATAAAGAAATATCTATTGGAACAGCAAAACCAAAATTTGATATTTCAGTTAAAAATGAGATTCTTGTTGAAAATATTGTTCATTATGGATTTGATATAGTTTCAATAAAAGATGATTTTAATGTTTCAAAATTTATGGATTATTTTAATGATTCTATTAAAAAAATTTTAGAGAAAAAAGATAAAAATATAATTTTATGCGGAGGAACAGGGCTTTATATTTCTGCTTGTATTTTTGGGTTATCATCAATCCCAGATATTCCAAAAGAAACTAGAGATTTTGTGAATAA
>CAYQVV010000030.1:0-8198 GCA_964421155.1 uncultured Elusimicrobiaceae bacterium | reverse complement strand
TTGATTTAATGAAGCAAGAGACAAGAAATTATGCAAAAAGGCAGTTGACTTGGTTTAGAAGATATGAAAATGTTGAATGGATAAAAGTTTAAAAAATATAAGGAAATAAAAAATAAATTCATTTTTTAATTTAAAAATGTTATTATAAAAAAATTATGGAAAATATAAACAATCAAACAGAACAAAAATTAAATATCAAAAATTTTTCTTTAGAAGAACTTAAAAATATATTTGATAAATTTCAAATTCCTAATTTTAGAGCAACACAAACTTTTAGTTGGCTTTATAAAAAAGGATGTCAAAGTTTTTCTGATATGACAGATCTTCAGTTAGAGCTTAGAGAGTTTTTAGAGAAAAATTTTCTTTTTTCTGCTTTTTCAGGATTTGAAATTGCAAAATCACAAGATGGCACAAAGAAATATTTATTCAAATTAAATGATGAAAACTATATAGAAACAGTTTTAATTCCAAGCAAAAAGAGAAATACTTTGTGCATATCCTCTCAAGTTGGCTGTAAATATGGATGTGTTTTTTGTGCTAGCGGAATGCTAAAACTTAAACGAAATTTAACTGTTGCAGAAATAATAGAGCAAATTCTATTCGTCAAATTTGTTGAAAAGATAGAAATAGATAATTTTGTATTTATGGGAATGGGCGAGCCTTTTGATAATTTTGACAATTTAAAAATGGTTTTAAATATAATGAATGATAAAAATGGACTGAATATTGCATCTAGAAGAATTACTATTTCTACAAGTGGAGTCGTTCCTGGAATTGAAGCTTTAAAAAATATAGATTTACAGGTAAACTTGGCAGTTTCTTTGCATTCAGCTAATCAAGCTGTTCGAAAATCAATTATGCCTATTGCAGAAAAATATTCGTTAAATCAATTATCTAGAGCTTGTAAAAATTATTTTGAAAAAACAAATAGAATTATAACTTTTGAATATATTTTGTTGAAAGGAATAAATGATAGACGAGTTGATGCTTTTGAATTAGCATCATTTGCGAGAGAGCATAAGGCAAAAGTGAATATTATTCCTTATAGCCCTACATTTACTAATAAATATTTAAGGATACCAGACAAAGTAGATGTAAATAGATTTTTTAATATTTTGGTAGATAAAGGTGTAAGTGTAACAATAAGGAATTCTAAAGGCAATCAAATAAAAGCTGCTTGTGGACAATTAGCTGGCAAGAAACAAGAAGAAATTTAATTATAATCTAATTGTAAACTCAAAAATTTTTTGTATAATCTAAAAATGTATAAAAACCATTTAAAATTTAAAAAAATATTATTACTTTGTTTTGTTTTTATTTTATTAATTTTTGTTAATCTTTATTCTTCAAATAATAAAAAAACTAATTTAAACACAAAAGATAATACAGCAAAATATAATATTTATATAAAAAGAAATGAAATCTATAAAAATTCTTTGTTTTATCCAAATATATCAGATTCTTTATTTATAAAATCTTTTATTTTAAAAGCTAATATTCAAAATAATTCCAATTTAACAAAAAAAAATCAAAGTAAAACTATTTATTATGATGAGACTGAAAAAATTAAAATGTTTGCAGATTCTGTTACAAGAGATGATTTGAATAAAAAAATTATTGCTGAAGGGAATGTAAAAGTTTTATATAAAGATTCTACATGTTATTCAGACAAACTGGAATATAATGATGGATCTTCTTTTGCAAAAGCATCTGGAAATGTTAGAATTAGAGATCCTCAAAATTATATAAAGGGACAATCTTTTGAATATGCTGTAAATATAGAGACTGGCACTATTTTGAATGCAAAAACTTTTTCAGATGTTTGGATTATAACTAGCCAAAAAATGAAAAAAGTTTCAAAAGAAAAAGTTATATCTTATAAAGCAAAAATAACTACTTGTGATTATGAAAAACCTCATTATTATTTTAAAGCAAGTAAAGTTGTAGTTTATTTAGAAAAAAAATTTATTGCTTATAATGTAGTTCTTTATATTAAAGGGGTTCCTATTTTTTATATGCCTATTTGGAAGCAAAATTTAAAAAAGAGTAAGTTGCAGTTTACAGTCAGAGCAGGTCAAAATCAAACAGATGGTGTTTATGGAAAAGTAAAGGCAAAATATTCTTTTGATTCAGATAATAGTTTGTCATTGCAAACGGATGGATATGAAAATAGAGGGTTGGGGCTTGGAATGCAATATGATTATAAAAATAAAGATATTACTAATGGATCTATATATCTTTATGGAATAAATGATAAAGTAGATATGTCTACAAAAAGGACAGCAAAAATTAGACATTCTCAAAAAATTAAACAAAATTGGAAAAGTTATACAAATATAAATTATCAAAATGACGAATCTTTTTATAAAACTTATTATTATTCTGGAAGTTCTAGCCAATTAGAGCCTACAGATAGTCAAGTAAATAGCAATATATATTCATATTCTTCTTTAAATTACACAAAAGATTTATATTATATGAATATTTTGTGGGAAAGTGAAAAAAATTGGGATAATACGAAAAAATCATATGTTAAATCACGAGAAATCCTTCCGTCTTTTGATTTTACAACTAATAAAAATAAATTTTTTATAAATAATCTTTTCTATAAATATAATTTTAACTTTGCTAATAATTATGATACAGCTACTGATACATATTATAGAACAGGAAGTACTTATTTTAATTTAACTCGTACAAAAAAAATCAATAAAAATATTACTTTAACTCCTACTGTTGGAATTAAGGAGACTATGACTAGTGAAAAAGATGAGAGAAATGAATTTAAAGAAAAATTTTCAACCAAAATGGATTCTTCTGTAAATTTAAGAAATCGTTTAAATAGAGATATGGATTTAGATATAACTTATAATTATACTACAGGAATTTTAGATACTAAAACAGTAGATACAAATAAAATAAATTTGTCTCTTAGTTCATATTTACTTATGGGGGATTTAAGAATTACAAATTCTACTGGATATGATATTCAAAAAATAGATACAGAAAATAATGAACTTAAGAGGATGGATGATTTTTCAACAGAAATAAAGTATAAAATAAGTAAATATTTTAATTTTTATGGTAAGCATAATTATAGTTTTGATTCAAGTAGAACGAGTTTAGTTCAAAGTATTTTTTATTTTTATCCATCAGCGAAATTAACATTTATGGAAAATGCGAGTTTTTTAAGATCTAATAATGGAACTATAGATACAATTTCAACTATAAAATATAGACCAAATTTAAAATGGAAAATAGATTATAGTTATAGAGTAGAATATGATTATTTAAGAGATAATTTTAATCCTTATACATCACAAGAATTTGCTTTATATAGAGATCTGCATTGTTGGGAAGTAAAATTTTCAATGTTGTCAAAAAGAGAAAGCGATGGAGATAAAGTAAGAGAATTTTGGATCACATTTAAGCTGAAAGCAATTCCAAATCAATCAATTTCACTTTATAGAAATAATCAAGATTATGTAAAATGGTATGAGTGGGATTTTAAAAATAAATCTTAGATAAGAGTGTAAATTTATGCAAGAAACAAAAATAAAAATTTTAGAAACAAAAAATATATCAAAAATATATTCTTTGAATAATAATTTAAAAAATTTAGAAGATAATGAAAATGAATTTAAGGCTTTGGATAATATAAATTTAGAAATATTAAAAAATGAAATAGTTTGTATTTCTGGTGGTTCTGGGGCAGGAAAAAGTACTTTGCTTAATATTTTAAGTGGTCTTTCAAAGCCTTCTATAGGAGAAGTTTTTTTTAATGGAGAAATTTTGCCTTATGAAGATGATTTTAAAATGGCTAATATTCGTAGAAAAAAATTTGGATTTATTTTTCAGTTTTATAATCTTTTAACAGAATTTAGTGTTTTGGAAAATGTTATGTTGCCTATAATGCTTGAAAATAAAGAAAAAAAATTTGAATTAAAAGAAAAAGCTCAAAATTTATTAGAAATTTTGAATATGCAAGAAAAATCAAAAAGTTTTCCAATACAACTTTCTGGAGGAGAAAAACAGAGAGTTGCAATAGCCAGGGCATTAATAAATGAGCCAGAAATTATATTTGCAGATGAACCTACAGGAAATCTAGATCCTAAAAATAGCGAAAATATTTATGAAATTTTAGAAAAGTTTTGGAATATAAAAAAAACAACTATTATAATGGTTTCTCATGATCAAAATATTAAATTTTCTAATTACAGGAAAATCATTCTTGAAAAAGGAAACATTCTAAATTAATTTCAAAAAAATTCATAATTAAAAAATAAAATTTTTATTTTTTTGTTATTGTAATCAAGTATTATTATTTTCTCTTTTTTTTAAATCCTTTTTTTTATACAAGGCAATAAATTGCTTTTGATAGAATAAAAAATAAGAAAAATTAATTATATAAAATTTTTAATAAAATAAATGAAACTTTTAATAAAAAAATGTCTCTATATGATTAGGAAATTATAAAGAAGGTGAAAAAAATGGATATAAATAATATAAACCTAGAACAAATAAATATAATTTCAGACTATTTAAAATTACCCAAAGATAGTTATTATAGAGATTTTTTGTTAAAAAAATTATCAGATGAAAGTATTTCTTTTTTAAAAGAACAAGAAGGAATTTTAGAAGAAATAAAAGTCATGAATAATTTAGAGTTTAATTTTGAAAAAACAATATCAGACACAATAGATAAAGATCTAAATAAAATACAATCTAAAAAAAATTCTTATTTAACAAAATCAATAGAATTTTGTAAGCCGTTACTTTTGTCTTTTTCTTGTATAGTTTCTAGCATAGGATTGACATTTTTTGGTATAGATAAAATTAAAGAAAATACAGATTTTTTGATAGATAAAAACATAAAGATTTTAGATAAAATAAATGTATTAGAAAAAGTTGAGAAAAATCCGAAGTATTTTGAAGAAAATATAAAAATGAATACTGATGCTGATAAAAAAGAAAAAGATAATTTGAATATGTCTAATTTTAAGATATATTTAGAGGATGAGGAGTTAGAGGTTTATAACTTTGACAGTATTGAAAATTTTGGATATTCTGGAGATATAAAAAAATATAGATCTATAGATTCTGGATTTTCAAAAAATAAAATAGATCTACTTAAGTTAGCAGATAACGAATTAAGTAAAAATACAATAAATTTAAGTAGAATTAATAAATATTTATATAAAACTTTATTGGAACAGCATGAAGTTGAAATAATAGAGGATAAAAATGGAGGAAAATAAAATGGATATAAAAAATTTAAAAATTTTTAAAGTAATAAGTTCTTTCTTAATTGTTACGATTTTTACTACATTTATAATAAATGATTATTCTTATGCATTAACAGCAAAACCTATTTCAGATTTGGCAACAATAAGAAAAAGTGCAGGGTATGATAAAAGTTTTTCATATATTGGGTTACAAGAAGAAAATGCAATAAATAAAAATGCAAAAAGTTTTGTAAATACAATAAGTGATACTTATAACAAACAAAAAGAAAGATTAGAAGATAATTTTGAAACAAAAAAGTCAGAAGTTATTTCAAATAAAAATGCAAAAAATGAAACAATATTACAAGAAGCTGAAAAAAATAAGACAACATTAACAGAAAGTTATAAAAAAAATAGATCAGATTATGAATCAACATATAATGAAAAGAAAGCATCTGTAACAGCAGATTATAATTCTAGAATAGAACAAATGCAAAATACATTGGCAAGTTTAAAAGAAACAAAAGCGATACAAGATAAAACAGCAGCTAATGATGCAGCGTTAGCTGCAGAATCTAGTAAGGCTTCTAACTTAGTAAATCAAGTAAATACTGGTGGATTAGCTGCAAAGCCTGATAGTAGTGAAATAGGATCGGATTCTACAGCAAGTGGTAGCAATACAGCAGCTAAGATTCAAAAATTAGAAAAAAAATTAGCATCTGTAAAATCACAAAAAGAAAAAGATTTGGCAAGTTTGGATAAAAGAGCTGATTACGCAATGAGCGAGTTAGAAGCAAAATATTTAAGTGATATAAAATCTTTGCAACAAAGAACAGATGGATATGTTTCTTCTTTAGAAAATTTAACAAATACTGAATTACAAAAATTAGAAGAAAATAATCAAAAATCTTTAAATACATTATATGAAAATTCAAATCAAGAAATAAATAGTTATTTATTTGCTGAAAAGAGTGGACTTTATACTAAAGCATATGATTATGATAGTAAATCCATTATGAGAGATTTAAAATTAGATAGTGATACAAAGAGTGGAAAAGAAACAAAAATAGATGGTCCTACAGGAGGGTATATAGGAGATTTAGAGGAATATAATTCTATAGAACAACAAAAACAAATATATTTAGCGAATCAATATTTAGCAAAAGCAGAAAAATTATTAGATTCAGGCTCTAGTGATGGAGTTGCAAGAGCAGCAGAATATACAGCAGCAGCAGGAGTTGTAAATAAAGATGCTGAAGTTTTAATGCCAATGAAATATAACGGAACTAATGGAATAAATGAGCCTATAGATATGTCATTAAGAGATGGAAAAGCAAATGGCTCTACAGTGGACTCTAGTATTATAACATTAAATAAGGCAGAAGAGGCTGCTAAAGAAAGATTGTTGTCAGATGCAGATGAAATGATAGCTGAAAGTGACAAAATGATAGAAGATATTAAAAAAGGTCAAGAAAATTCAACTCAGACAGCTACAGATGAAATGGCAGGCACAACTAATCAAGCTGTAGAAGATATGAATTCAATGACAATGCAAGAAATGCAAGAACTTTTAAATTTTGTATATGAACTAGAAGGATATTTGGATATGGTTTGGCCAAAAGATGCAGGAGCTGAATATGCTAGGAAACAAGAAGCGATTCAAGAAGCAGAAAAATTAATAGAAGAAGAACAAGCGAATGTTAAATGGGCGATAGCAGGATTAGTTATTAGTGCTGTAATGATTATAGTCAGTCTGGTTGTTATTATTGTCAAATGGGTAGCTGGAACAGGACTAGTTATAGCAGGTCTAGCTTTTTGTGCGGCATTACTCCCATGTGTAGGAATCCCTATGATAGCTGGAGGATCTATATTGATAGCTCTTGCAGTAGTTGCTGCTGTTGTAGCATTAGCTGGATTAATAACTTCTATAGTTTTTTTAGTTACAGCACAAAATAGATTATCAAAAGCAATAGCAGTGCGAGATAAGCTTCAACAAGAGCTTTCTAGTTTGGAAACAGCAATGCTAGGAGGAGCAACAAAAAGTGCTACAGAAACTGATGCAGAATGGGCAGCAAGAAAAATGGGACAGAATACTTCTTATTCTAGATATTTGGCAGCGCAGGCTGATTATAATAAAGCAATGGAAAATTTTAAAGCTATGTTTTATGATGAATTTGGATTATTTGCAGAGAAAAAAGTCAGGAAAATGATAGATAAAATAAAGAAGTTAATGGGCAGTAGAAATTTGAGTGATTTATCAAAAGAAGAGTTAGTAAAATTACAGGAATTATTATTTTACTTTAAGCATGCATCAAAGAATAAAAAATTACTAGCATCTATGAGTGATTTAAAAATTAAATACGCAGCTTATCAACAGAGATTAAAAGAGCTGAAAGAAGATCAAACTTTGATTAAATATACAGATAGAGATGGAAAAGAAATAGAAATAACAATGGCTGCAGCGTATGAGCATATGAATTATTTGAACGCCATGCTTTCATATTTAGGGGAAGTTATAAAATATGAATATGAACATGCAGATGCCAAAACAAAAACATGGATAGCACTTAATAATATGTATACATGGTTAGGAGGAGGGTATTTTGTCGGAGATTATGGTAATGGACAATATACTAAACAGTATGCTGGAGCTTTTACAATTGCAATACAAGCAGTAACAGGCTTTTTTTCATATATTTTTGGGAATGTAGTAGGAATATTTACAGGAGAAACATTAGGATGGAGTGATTATTGGGGTGAGGCAGATGAAGCAGGAAATTTAAGAGGAAAAAATGCAAAAAATTTTGAAGGTGCAGCAGCTTGGGGAGCAAAAGTTGGTTCAGTTTTTGGAAAATATGTAGCATCTATGACTATAGGATTATTTAAAGCTATAGTTGTAGATAATTTTTTACAAGCTAAAAATACAATGACAATGTATGCAGAAAATTTTAGAAAATACGGTTTTTGGAAAGG
>CAYQVV010000029.1:12847-14439 GCA_964421155.1 uncultured Elusimicrobiaceae bacterium | reverse complement strand
GGAATGACAAATTTAAAAAATATTTACCGAGGCTCACACATTAGCTGACAGACAAGAAAATAAAAAATTATAAAAGGAATTTTTATGAAAAATCAAATTAATGAACTTATAAAAAAAATTTTCACATCAAATGAAAATTTTGAAAATTTAGACTTAAAAATAGAAAAAATTATAAAATTTATAGATTTTTTAAAATTAGAAAATGAAAACAAAAATTTAGTTTCTAGAAAAACTACAGATGAAGAAATTTTAAACAAACATATATTAAGTTCTCTTTTATTTGTAAAACATATTTTCAAAGCTATAGATTTTTCAAAAATAAAAAATAATAATTCTGTTGAAAAAATTGTTGACATCGGAAGTGGATCTGGTTTCCCTTCAATTATTTGTGCAATATTTTATCCAGAAATAAATTTTTCAGTTGTTGATTCTGTTCAAAAAAAAATAGATTTTTTATATGATTCTGCAAAAATCTTAGATCTCAAAAATGTAGAATGTTTTTGGGGAAGAATTGAAGACTTTGGAGATGCAGATGGTTTCAAGGGAACTTTTGATATTTGCACTGCGAGAGCTTTGGGGACAATAGAATTAACTACAGAATACAGTATGCCTTTACTCAAAAAAAATGGAATTTTTTTAACAATAAAATCATTAAGCCAAGAAATAGAGTTTGAAAAAGCTTTTAAATTTATTGAAAATATCGGACATTCTTATTCCGTATATAAAGAAATATTTGGCGAAAGTTTTATGTTGCACATAACAAAAATCAAAGAAATAGAAAAAAATCAAAATTTAAAAAAAAATAAATCTAAAAAATAAAGGATTTTAATAATGGAACTTAAAAATAATGGAGTTTTTCTTATAGATATAGGGAACACTAACACATTAATTGGATATTCTCAAACAGATAATAATTTAGAAAATATTATTTCATACAGATTCTCTACTAAAAAAAATACAACTGTAGATGATTTTGGGATAAATTTAATGTTCGTTTTAAATTCTCTCGAAATAAATAAAAAAAACATAAAATCTACTATAATTTCAAGTGTTGTTCCAGAAATAAACCATAATATAAAAAATTCTATTGAAAAATATATAAATGCTCCAGCATTTTTTACAAGTGATATAAAAACTGAAAAATTACCTGATCTTTTAAAAATAAATTATAAAAATCCAAAAGAAATTGGAGCAGATAGACTCGTAAATGCAATGTCTGCAATATATTTATACGGATATCCTTCAATAGTAATAGATATTGGAACTGCTGGAACTATAGATATAGTAAATAATAAAAAAGAATTCATAGGTGGGGCTATTTTCCCAGGTATAGAAATTTCTGCAGATATTTTGGCAAAAATGACATCAAAATTACCAAAAATAGACATAAGATCTACAGAAAAATTTATTGGAACAAACACAAAAGAAAGCATAAATATTGGTATTTATCAAGGATTTATAGGAAGCATAAAATATTTTTGTGAAAATTTAAAAAAAGACCCTCAACTAAAAGATGCAAAAATTATTTTAACTGGAGGATGGACAGATATTTATAAAAACCATAATGAAATATTTGATATTTATGATAAAAA
>CAYQVV010000029.1:0-12747 GCA_964421155.1 uncultured Elusimicrobiaceae bacterium | reverse complement strand
TTCCATCTTGCTCTATAATAGTTGTAGGAACATTTGTAGCATCTAAAAAATTTGCCTCTGTCAACCCTTCTATTGTATCTAAATCAAAAAATTCTATTTCAGCTAGATCTTTCTTGTTCCACTGATTCAAAAATAGATTAAATTTTTCCTTAGTGTTTTTACATGCATCGCAATTTTGTTTTCCAAAAATTTTTATTTTAAACATTTTCTAAAATCCTCCTTCTTAATTTTTAATTTCTGTTATTTCATTAATAAAAGTATCTAAATTATTAAAATCTTTATAAACAGAAGCAAATCTAATATATGCAACTTCGTCTACAGATTTCAATTTTTCCATAATTTTATTTCCAATAAAAGAGCTAGAAACTTCACCAGGGGTTTGTTGCAATTCATTTTCTATTGAATTAACTATTTCATCTATTTTCTCAAGAGCTAATGGTCTCTTTCTACAAGCTGTCAAAATTCCATTTCTAATTTTATTTCTATCAAAATTTTCTTTATTTTTATTCTTTTTTAATACAATAATAGGAATTATTTCTATTCTTTCATATGTAGTAAATCTTTTTCCACATTTTTCACATTCTCTTCTTCGTCTAATTTCATTAGAATTATCAATAGGTCTGGAATCAACTACTTCGCTATTTATTGAATCACAATATGGACATTTCATAAAATCACCTTTTTATGCTAACTATTTAGTTTTATTTTGCAATTCTTGCAATTTTTTATAGGCTTTTCCCGACTCTAAAGCCTCTTTTGATAAATCTATTCCTTCCTGAAAATTTTTAGCAATTCCAACTAATTCTAAAATTAAAGCTGAATTTAAAAGGACAATATCTCGTCTACAGCTTTTTTCACCTTGCAAAATTGACAAAACTTTTGAAACACTATCTTCAATATCTACAACTTGCAATTCTTTCAAATCACAAAAAGAAAAACCATAATCTCTTGGATCTAAATAAAAAGTCCTAACTTTTTTTGTTTCATCTGAATATTCTGAAATTTTTGTCTTAGAACATAAACTAATTTCATCCATACCATCATCAGCAGCAATAACAAAAACTCTTTTTGCTCCTAATTTTCCTAAAACTTCTGCTACTTTTTCTGTTAAATTTTCATCATAAACTCCCATTATCTGATATTTAACATTAGCAGGATTGGATAAAGGACCTAAAAGATTAAAAAAAGTTCTAACTCCTAGCTCTCGTCTAGAATTTGCAACAAATTTCATTGATTTATGATATTTCGGTGCAAACATAAATCCAAAACCTAAATTCTGTATATTTTCAAAAATTTTATCTTTATCAATATTTATATCTATTCCTAAACCCAATAACAAATCTGAACTTCCAGATTTTCCCGAAGAACCTCTATTTCCATGTTTAGCTATTTTTGCTCCACAACTTGTTGCAACAATTGATGCAACCGTAGAAATATTAAAAGTATTATGATTATCGCCTCCTGTCCCACAAGTATCCAAAGCTTTTAAATCATTTAATAATTCTATTTTTTCAGATTTTTGCCTCATTATTTTTGTAAACCCAACAATTTCTTCTACTGTCTCGCCTTTTGTTCTCATTGCAGACAAAAAACCACCTATTTGAGAATCAGTCAATTCTCCACTCATAATCATCTGCATAACATTTTCTGCTTCTTCTGTATTCAAATTTTGATTATTAACAACTTTATTCAATATATTTTTAAACAAAAAACCTGTTTTCGTCTCTTCTAAAAAATTCTTTAAAATTTTTTTTCCGTTCTTTGTAAGTATAGATTCTGGATGAAATTGAACGCCTTCAACAAAAAACTCCTTATGCCTAATTCCCATAATTTCATCATCATTTGTCCAAGCAGAAACTTCTAAACATTCCGGAATGTTTTTTTTACAAACTGCCAAAGAATGATATCTTCCAGCTTCGAAAGGAGAATCTATTCCAGAAAAAATTGTTTTACCATCATGATAAACTAATGAAGTTTTTCCATGAAAAAGCTGTTTTGCAGAAATAACATCTCCTCCAAAAACTTCAGCAATTGCCTGATGTCCTAAACAAATTCCAAAAATTGGAATTTTTCCAGCAAAATATTTAATAACTGGTTCTGTTATTCCAGCTTCTTTTGGAGTTTTTGGACCAGGAGAAATTATTATATGAGTTGGAGATATTTTTTCAATTTCTTCTATTGTTATCTCATCATTTCTGAAAACAATATTTTCATATCCTAACTCAAATAAATATTGAACTATATTGTATGTAAAAGAATCATAATTATCTATGATTAATATCATTTTAAAACCTCTTTAAGAAAAATTTTATTTCTTTTTTTCATGCTTAAAATCAAAACCTTCTGCTACTTCTCTCAAAAGTATTTCTGTCTCTGCCATATGCTCACCTAAATAATTAGCAATCTTCTGAACTGTAAAAATGTTTTGATCTATAACTTTTTTAGCTTTTAATGCGATTTGTTCTCGCTGAAATTCTATATTAGTAATATCTCTTATAATTGCTCCGACTTCAATAAAAGGCTCAACTGTAAAAATATTGACCGAAAAAATTTTGTCTCCTACAACTAAATTATTTTTTAAAATATCTTTCCCAGATTTCAAAGCATCTTCAAATAGATCTACAAAAGGAACTATTTTTGTCAAATCTGCATTTTCAAGACCTGGGCATGCTTCAAAAGCAAGCTTTGTTTCTTCATCTCCAAAAATATTAGAAAATTTTTTATTACACTCTACTATCTTTAAATTTTTATTAACTATCACTACAGCTGCAGGAATATATTTTATCAAAGCATTACTTTTATTTTGAGCCAATTTTTTTAAATAAGATAAACACATATTTTTTTCTGCTTTTCCAGACAAAATGGCTTTTGCAAATTTTTTACAAGTTTGATATCCACAACCTCCACAATTTAACTCATCTTCTTCACTATTTTTTCCAATCAACTTTAAGGTATTTTTTATTTCTTCATCTGTAAAATTTAATTTTATCAAATTATTAGATTTTTCATCAGTTGAATTTTTATAATCTTTAAATATATCTGTAATATTTTTTCTATCTAGACTATTTTTTATATATTTAGGTTTTGCTATTTCTAAAATATCTGACAATTTATAACTTTTTCCAATAGTTCCCGGACCATTTATACATCCACCTTCACAAGCAAGACATTCTATAAAAAGTTTTACATCCAAATTATTCGGCATATCATTAGATAAAATTCTATCTATATTAAATAATCCAGAAATCGTAATATAACAAATATCATTTTTATTATTATTTTTATCCCTCAAAGTTTCTATCATTCCACCTTCAAAAGCATAGATATTGCCTTCTTCAGCATTTTCTGGAATAAAATAAAAATTATCATTTTCTAAATGTATTTCATCTAAAAAAATTTTTTCTTCTTTGAACCAATTATCTAAATCTTGAAATGTCAAGGCTACGTCTAAATCAATATTTTCATTGTCTGCTTCTAGTTTTTTCGCTGCACAAGGACCAAAAAAAACAACTTTTATATCATCATCTTTATAAAATTTTTTTAAAAATTTAGAATGTGCCCCTACTGGAGAAAAAACCTTAGTTATATTTTTAGTGTGTTCTGGGATATATTTCTTTATATATTCTACACTTGATGGACAAGCAGATGATATATAAATTCCAAAATCGCCTTTATTTATAATCTTGCCTAACTCTGAACTAACGATTTGAGCACCTAATGCTGTTTCACTGACTCCATAAAATCCCAATTTTTTTAAAGCATATATGATTTTTGATTCATTTGCATTTTTAAATACACTTCTCCAAGAAGGAGCAATAGAAACAATAATTTTTTCGCCTCTAGATAATAAAAACTTTACACTATCAACATCATTTCTAATTTGTTTAGCTCCTGCAGGACACACTTTTACACAAGTTCCACAAGATACACACAGTTCTGGAATTACACTGGCACTTCCATTTTCCAACTTAATAGCTTTTGCAGGACAATGTCTAATACATTTATAACAATCATAACATTGATTTTTTTTTGTATAAACAGGATATAAAAAATTCATATTTTCCCTTAGTAAAAAATATATATATTTTTATTTTAATTTATCTATTTTCAAAATTACAAAATTTTTTTCTGGAATTTCTTTCATAGCAATTTTATTTACAGCAATATTTTTTATTCTATTTAAATCTAATAATCTTCCTTTTTCTATCAAAAGATCATTTCTTTTTTCTTCTAATTCATTAATATTTTTTATTATATCCTGAAGTTCATAATTTAGCTGATTTAAATAATTTTTTTCCCAAATCAAAAACATAAATAATATTGAAAAAACAAATAATATTATAAAAGCTTTTATTTTCATTTTTTAAAATGCCACATATCCTTTTTTAGGAATAGATATTATTTTATTATTTTTTGTTAGCATTTTTACACCATCAAAATTATCAAAAACTTCTCCTATCAAAGAAATATTCCCAAATGCTAAAATTTTATCTAAATTTTCTTTTTTTGCACAAAAAACTAGCTCGTAATCTTCTCCACCATAAAGTGCATAATTTAGTTTTTTCTCAACATTCTGCATAGCTTCACTAAATGGAACTTTTCCTTCATATATCAAAAATCCTTTTTTGCTCTTATCTGCCATATCATTTAAACTAAAAGCCAATCCATCACTCACATCCATCATTGCTGTAGCAAAATTATTTTTTCCTAAAAATTCACCTTCTTTAAATCTAGGCATAGGACTATTAAATCTATCTGTAAAATAACTTTTTATATTTTTATTTTTCAGTAATTGTTTCAGTCCTAATGCAGAATCTCCAAAAGTTCCTGTAGCAAAAACAAAGTTCCCTGTTTCTGCACCTTTTCTAAGAGCATAATTTTTATTTATAGTTTCGCCTATAATAGAAACAGAAACTACTATTTTTTCATTTGTTTTAACAGTATCTCCACCTACGAGTTTTACTCCAGATAAATCAGCCAATTCTTTAAATCCAAAATAAAATTTTTTTAAATCCTCAACTTTTAAATATTTTGGACAAGCAAAACTTATCATTGCATATTTAGGAATGCCTCCCATAGATGCAATATCACTAACATTGACTGCCAAAGATTTCCATCCAAGCTCAAAAAAATTTGTTATATCTCTAGTAAAATGTGTTCCTTCTACTAAAGTGTCCACACTAAGTAATATATTTTCAGAATTTAATCCAAAAAAATTATTTATGACTGCCGCATCATCTCCTATTCCAACAATTTCAGACTTATTATCTTCATTTTTGGAGTTAACCCATAATTTTATATTTTCAATTAATTCAAATTCACCTAAATCTTTTAATTTTAGATCTTTTATAAATATTTTTTTTATATACTCAAATTTTTTCCTAATTGCTTCCATTATTTTCATATCTTGCTTCTTCTAGTTTTGCTTTTTTTGAATCTTTCATTATAATCCATCCAGAAACTGCCAAAAATCCACCTATAATTAAAAGCATCAAAGGAATAATTCCTAAAATAAAAACTATTAAATAATCATAAAAATACCAAAAAGAATATATTCCAAAAACCAAAAAAATTAATCCCGCAACTAAATTTATCATATAAAACTCCTTTATATTTAAATTATTATTGATTTACACTAAATATTGCTTCTAATTCTTCTGCATTTACAACTTCTTTTTCCAAAAGCATAGAAACCAATTTTTCCATTTTATCTCTATTGTCTTGGATATATTTTTTTGATGTTTCAAAAGCATTTTCTAAAATCAATCTAATCTGATCATCAATAACTTTTAATGTTTCATTACTAAAACTTCTTTCTCTAGAAATGTCTCTTCCCAAAAACACTTCTCCATCACCTTTTTTATAAACAACAGTTCCTAACTTATCATCCATTCCGAACTCGCACACAATTTTGTTCGCTATTGAAGTTGCTCTCTGCAAATCATTTTGTGCTCCAGTAGTTATTTCATCACAAAATATAGTTTCAGCAGATCTTCCACCTAAAAGAATAACAAGTTGATCTAATAATTCTTTTTTTGTTGTCAGATATTTATCCTCTAAAGGAAGTTGCAATGTATACCCTAATGCTGGACCTCTAGGAACTATTGAAACTTTATGTACTGGATCTGCTCCATCTATTAATTTAGCAACAATAGCATGTCCAGCCTCATGATATGCAATAATTTTTCGTTCTTTTTCAGACATATATCTACTTTTCTTTTCTGGACCTGCAATTACTCTTTCAATAGCTTCCTCCATTTCGTGCATAGTCACAGATTCTTTATTTCGTCTTGCAGCTAAAAGAGCCGCCTCATTACAAAGATTAGCCAAATCAGCACCGACAAAACCTGGAGTTCTTCTTGCAATAATAGATAAATCTACAGCATCATCTAATTTTATATTTTTTGTATGCACTTTTAAAATTTCTTCTCTTCCTTTCAAGTCTGGACTGTTAACTCCAACTTGCCTATCAAATCTTCCAGGTCTTAATAATGCTGGATCTAAGACATCAGGTCTATTAGTTGCAGCTATTAAAATTACTCCTTCTTTTGTATCAAAGCCATCCATTTCTACCAGCAATTGGTTCAGAGTCTGCTCTCTTTCATCATGTCCACCACCAATACCAGCAAATCTATGCCTTCCAACAGCATCTATTTCATCTATAAAAAGTAAACAAGGAGCATTTTGTCGTCCTTTATTAAATAAATCTCTAACTCTAGAAGCCCCTACTCCAACAAACATTTCTACAAATTCAGACCCACTTGAACTAAAAAAAGGAACTCCTGCTTCTCCTGCCACAGCTTTTGCAAGTAATGTTTTTCCTGTCCCCGGAGTACCATAAAGCAAAACACCTTTCGGAATTTTTCCACCGAGTTTTTGGAATTTTTTAGGATCTTTTAAAAATTCAATAATCTCTTTAAGTTCTTCTTTTGATTCTTCACAGCCTGCAACATCTGCAAAAGTTATATTTTTATTTGTTTGTTGCTTTGCTTTTGACATTGCAAAAGACATTGCACTTTTACCATTAGCATTCATTTGTCTTATCATAAAAAACCAAATCCCAGCCAAAAGCAAAATAGGACCAAAATACCAAATAAAATTTCCAATCCAATTACTTTCTGCTTCTGCTCTATATTCTTTAACATTATAATTATCCAAATCCTCTATCAATTTTGGATCATTCATTTGCAATGTTTTAAATCCTACAACTTTATTATTTTCTAAAAATTCACCCTTTATGGCATTTGACCTTACAATTACTTTTGATATTCTATTTTCTTTCAAAAGCCTCTTGAAATCTGAATAATTTATATTTTTTACATTTTGATTTGTAGTCATTACTGATGCTAGCATCCAAGCCCCAATTATTATCAATGTCCAAACAGTCAAACTTTTAAAAATTTTTTTCATTCTTATCTCCTTGTCAAATTATGTTTTTATTTATTTAAATATTAAATTGAAAAACATTTTCTATTTTTGTATTCTTTAAGTTAAATATAAGTTTTATATTATACTAATTTTTATTTCATTTTTAAATGAAATTATAAACAATTATAATGATTATAAAAAAAAATAATTTAATTATAGCAAATAAGATAAAAGTAGCTAACCATTTTTTTTCTAGATTAATAGGATTGTTATTCAGAAAAAATATAGATAAAAACTTTGGGATTTTATTTCCAAAAAGCGCACAAATGCATACAATGTTTATGCTTTGTTCTATAGATATTATATTTTTGAATAAAGATAAACTCATCATAAAAATCTACCACAATATCGCCCCTTTCAAAATAACTAAATATATAAAAGAAAGCAAAAAAGGTTTTGTTTTAGAACTAAAAGCAGGAACAGCCAAAGAAAAAAATTTGCAAGAAAATGATATTTTAACACTTGAAATCTAATTTTAATTTTTAAAACATATAACATAAAATATAAAACTAATTTTTATTCATGTTTTTATTTTTATTTTTATTAAATCTATTAGGCATAAAAGGATTTGTTTTCTCTTCTGATTTTTTCATTATAGAATCAAAATTGTATGTTTTTATTAAAATTATATCTCTTTTATCTATTCCAGAAATTATTTCAACATTCGTTCCATCATTTAATCCAGTTTTAACTTCTTCCAACATAGATTTCCCATCTTTTGTTGCTATAGTAACAAATTTCTTATTATTTTTTTCTATAATAGATTCCATTGGAAGCAATAAAACATTTTCCTTTGAGTCAATTATAATATCTATATTACTAGACATTCCAGATCTAAAAATACTTGGAACTTTATTAGGAACTATTTCTACTGAATAAGTTGTTACATTATTTACAACTGTTGACTCAAATGCTATATGCTCAACTTTTGCCTCTACTTTTATTTCAGGGTATGCATCCAAAGAAATAATTGCTTTTTGCCCTATTTTTATACTACTTATATCTGTTTCGTCAACATCTGCTTTTATAATCAATCTATTAGACAAAACTAAAACTGTAGAAGATGCAGATACAGACTGTCCAGGTTCAACATCTCTAGCAATTACTTCTCCATCTATTGATGCAATTATAGGAGTAGGTTTATAAAGTTCTTCCCAATATTTTTTGTTTTCTGATCCTTTAGAACTTGCATTATCAATTAAAGCCGCTCTTTCTGTAGAACTCATTTTCATCAAAACATCACCTTTTTTTACTTTATTACCTTCTTTTACAAAAATTTCTTCTATTCTTCCTGCCATTGGCGGAATAATCTCTACTCTATTTTGAGGTTCTATTCCTCCTGTGGTAGATACAATTTTTTGAATATTTCCTATTGTAGGATAAATTCTATCTAAATTTTCTTCTTTCAATTTATCTGATTTTTTAAACTTAAAAAACCATAATCCCAATAAAATAATTAATAAAAGGCCAACAACAAATATAATTTTATATCTATTTGTAATTTTATTTTTTTGCTTCATCATAATTCAAATTTCCTCCTTTTGATTGAATCCATTTTGCTTCTTGATTTAATGTTTCTAATTGTGCTAATAAAAAATCTTTTTTTGAACTTATATAATTATCTTCAATAATTATCCAATCATCAAAAGTAACTAATCCTATAGAATATTTTGACTTTGAAATTTCTGCTCTCACTTTTGCAGCATTTAATGATTCTTTAGCTACTTCCAAATCAAAAAGACTTTTATTTAATTCTATCCAATTATCTTTTAAATTATTAAATACTTCATTATGTTTATTTTTTATTTCTAAAACTAATTTATCATAATCTGATTTTGCTTGCTTAATTTTTTCTTTTCTAATATTTCCTTGATATATAGGAATGCTTAAACTTAATCCTAATGAATGTGTAATATCTTTATCCGAAAAAAAAGTATCATCACTTTGTGAAGCAGATGCTGAAAAAGATAACTCTGGAGAAGTTTTTAAGGATTCCAATTTTAAATTATATTCTTTACTTTGCTTTTCAGATTCTAATTTCTTTATTATTGGCATATTTAAAACAATTTTCTCAAAATCAGGATTTGCTTTTATATTTTCACTTAAATTTAAACTTGTTTTAACTTTAAAATTTGTTAAATCTATATCTCCTCCCAAATAATATTTTAAACTATTTTGCATTTTTTCAATATTTAATTTAGCTTTTTTTATTTCATACTCTGAGCTTAATAATTTTGACTTGGCAGTTAAAACAGATCCTTTATTTTCTAATCCAGATTCATAATTCATCTTAACTAATTCATAATTATTTTTTCTAGAATCATATATTTGCTCTGCAAGTTTTAAGTATTCTTGCGCATAAAACAAATTTAAAAATGCCAATCTTAAATTCAATCTAACAGAAGAAGATGTATCTTCATAGCTAAATTTATTACTAGCAACTGTCTGTTCCAAAGCTTTAACTCCATAATATGTAGTCCTATTATCGAAAAGAACTTTGCTTAAATTCAAACTAGAATTGTCATTTGTATTATAATCATCATTTGCATAGTTTTTATTTGCATTCATTGCAAAATTTAATTTTGTAGATAAGTTTTTCTTTTTAATCAAAACATCTGATTCAGAGATATTTATATTTTCTTGCGAAATCAGTAAGTCATAATTATTTTTTTTTGCATATTCTAAACAATCATTCCAAGTCAAAACTTTATTTTGATTATTTTGCGAATATAAATTACAAAAAATAGATAAAGTAAAATAAAATAAAATAAAAATAAATATTTTAAGTCGCATAAAAATTCCTTTAATAAAATTTAAAATTAAAAAAAATTGGATTTAACTTTTTAGACAAAATGATAATAAAAATGTTACATTTATTTAATTAAATTATAAAGCCTTACCTAAAACAACTGCCTTTTTTCCTTTATAATTATTCTCGGTTTTACTTACAAATTCATAAAATACCACATAAACTCCAACTGGCAAAATAACATTATTTTCATTTCTTCCATCCCATTCTACAATATTCAATCCATTTTCACTTGTTTCTAGTAATTTTTTTACTAAATGCATACCAATATCATAAATTTTTATACTTACAATATAATTATCTGCATTCTTATATTTTATTTTAATACTTTTATGTTTATAATCATTATAAGGAGAAAAATGTCTATTTAAAATTTGTAAATCTACTACTTTTGTTTGATCAAAATCATCAACCAAAACAATCTTTTCTATCCCTTTAGTTTCCTTTCCAACTTCCCAATCAGCAATAGAATTCGTATCTACAGGAATCCCATCTTGCAAATATTTTCTTGAAAAAGATTTATTTTCTATACTTTTTATATAATTTGTCCAAACAAAACAACCCAACTCATCATTTCTTTCACTCTTCCAATGATTATTTTTAATTAAATCCTTAATAATAGTTTGATTAGAACTTGCCCAAGTTCCATCATTGTTTGAATAACAAAAAGCATCTAATATATCTAAGTTATTATCTTTTAATATAATAATAGAATCTGTTGCTGTTAATCCTGTTTTTGAACTATAAAAATTCCAAACTCCATTAGAATCTTGAAAAAAATTTGTTTCATCTTCACTTTTAAATGTTAATAAAAAATAATCCCCTTTTTTTACATATACATTTGGCAGAGTTGCTACTATTGTATTTCCCTCTAAAATTAAAAATTTTTCTAAATTTCCCTCTCCTTCATTAACAAAAAATTCTATCCAATCAGCTTCTGTGTTATTAGAAGAAACTTCATTTATTAAAATTTTCAAATCTGATTTTTTTTGTTTATTTGCATAGCCCTTAGTTTGATTTGTTGTCAATTCCCAATCATTTTGAGAAGAATTTGTATTTATAGGGACTATATCTTCAGTATATTTTCTAGATAAAGATTCTCCTTTTTTTATACTATACACATAGAGAGCATCTGTATATATTCCTTTAGTATTTTCAAAGAACATTTCATCAACTATATTTCCCAAAGAATCACAAATTTTTATTTGATTTTTTGTAGCAATCAATCCTGTATCAGTTGAATAACAATCATAATATCCAGTATCATTTTTTATATCAGAATCTACAGATGAAGATTTTAAATTTAGAACAAAATAATCTCCCTTATTTAAATTAATATCTCCAAAAATTTTTATGTTAGATCCCCCTTCATAAACTGTCCATCCATTTATATTACCAGATCCCTCTAAAACAAAAAACTCTATCCAATCTGTTGTTTCTGTTGATTCTGATGGAGCTATTTCTGTTATAATAATTTTAAATTCAGCATATAAAAAATTCAGATTAATAATAAAAAAAATTATTATCAAAACTTTTGCTATAAATTTCATATAAACACACCTTATTATTAACATAACAATACTACTATCTATAAAGATATAAAATACAAAAATTTTGTCAAGTTTTTATTTTTATATTGCACTATTAATTTTTTGTGTTATATTTTTAATGAAAATAAAATAATGGAGGGAATATTTAGAATGATTTAATTTTTAAACTCTCTAAATTTTCTAAAATTTTTTATTGTTTCTTTTACAAACACTAAACATTGCCAGTAGGCAAAAAAAACATGAAGGTAGGCTTGATTGCCTACCTTTTTTTATTATGGAGAAATTTATGAATAGAGCTATTTTATTATTATATTGCCAAGATCAAAAAGGAATAGTATCAAAAGTTTCTACTTTTATATCTCAAAATAATGGAAATATACTAAATTCAAACCAACATTCTGATTATAAAACAAATACTTTTTCAATGAGAATTGAATGGGACTTAAGTACTTTTTCTATAGAAAAAAATGATATTGAAAAAAAATTTTATGAAGAAGTTGCAAAACATTTTAATATGGAATTTTCTTTGAATTTTTCAATTAAAAAATTAAATTCTGCAATTTTTGTATCTTTATATGATCACTGTCTAATAGATTTACTTTTAAGAAATAATATTGGAGAATTAAAAACTAATTTTAAAGTTGTAATAAGCAATCATAAAGAAATGGAAAAAATCGTAAAACAATATAATTCAAACATTGATTTTTTCTATATTCCAATTTCCAAAGATAATAAAAAAGAAGCTGAAAATGAAGAATTAAAAATTTTAAAAAAATATGAAATAGATTTAATAATTTTAGCAAGATATATGCAAATTTTATCAGAAAATTTTACAGATCAATATAAAAATAAAATAATAAATATTCATCATTCTTTTTTGCCAGCTTTCATTGGAGCAAATCCATACAAACAAGCATTTGATAGAGGAGTAAAATTAATAGGTGCTACTAGCCATTATGT
>CAYQVV010000028.1:13117-14734 GCA_964421155.1 uncultured Elusimicrobiaceae bacterium | reverse complement strand
AATCTTTTTGCAACTTTTTTGATTAGAAAAAAGTTGATTAAAAAAGATAAAATTTTCTTGTCTATGGATTATTTAACTTTTACAATGACTAATAATCTTCTTTTTCGGCATTGCCCGAAAAAGAAGCAAAAAGGTCTATATTTCTCTGAACAGTTAAATTCCCCAGCTTTTAACTTCCAATGAAATCATTTTAAGAGGAAAAGAAGAAAAAAACAAAAAACTGAGGAACTAAAATATTTGACAAACTTTGTATTAAATCAGATATTTTTATAATTTATAAAAAAAAGAGGAAATTTTTGTAAAAAAAATATACAATAAAAACTTAATTAAAATATAAGGGGCTTGTATTATGTTAACAGCTAAATATATTGCTGAAAAGTTTAACGGTAAAGTCATAGGAAATGAGAATATGACTTTTTTAAGTTTTGGATCTATAAAAGATTTAAATTTAAAAAAAGATTCAATTGCATATATTACAGATCAAAAATATTATTCATTATTGTCAAACACATCTGCAAGCATAGTTATAATCCCTAATGAAAATTTAGAAGATGAAAAAATAAATGAAGTTTTTTCTAGATCAAAAGCTACTTTGATAATGGTTCAGTCTCCTGTTTTTGTTTTTGTTTCTCTTTTGAGTGATTGGGATAGAGACAATAGAGAAAGAAGAGTTGGCATTTCAGAAAAAGCAATAATTTCTGATTCTGCAGTAATAGGTAAAAATGTTTATATAGGGCAAAATGTTATTATTGAAGATGGTGCAGTAATAGGAGATAATACTCAACTTTATCCAAATTCTTTTATAGGTAAGGATGTTAGAATTGGATCTAATTGTTTAATTTATCCTACAGTTTCTATAATGTATGGGACAACTATTGGAGATAATGTTATTATGCATTCTGGTGTTGTAGTCGGTAGTGATGGTTTTGGTTTTTTATTTAATAAAGATTATCATATGAAAATTCCTCAAATAGGAACAGTTTGTATAGGCAATAATGTAGAAATAGGAGCAAACACAACGATAGACAGATCTACTTTTGGAAAAACATTGATAGGAGATGGAACAAAAATAGATAATCTAGTTCAGATAGCACATAATGTAGAAATAGGTAAACATTGCATAATATGTTCACAAGTTGGAATTGCAGGAAGCACAATAGTCGGGGATTTTGTAACTCTAGCTGGGCAGGCTGGAATAACAGGTCATATTACTATTGGTAGTGGCTCTACAGTCGCAGCACAAGCTGGTGTAACAAAAAATGTAAAGCCAAAAGAGATAGTTTCAGGTTATCCAGCAATGCCTCATAGAGAAGCAAATCATATGTATGTTTTAAATAGAAAACTTCCGACTATGTATGAAACAATTAAATATTTACAAAATGAAGTAAAAGAGTTAAAAAATAAACTTAAAAAAACAGAATAATTACATTTAATATATCTAGAAAAGTGAAGGGAAAAAATGAAGAGAACAATTTTTTATGATGAAATGAAAAAAATGAATGCTTTTATGGCTGGCTTTGGTAGTTGGGAAATGCCTATATATTTTTCAGGGATAAAGGATGAGCATTTTGCAGTTAGAGAAAATGTTGGGGTTTTTGATGTGTCGCATATGAATTT
>CAYQVV010000028.1:4524-13017 GCA_964421155.1 uncultured Elusimicrobiaceae bacterium | reverse complement strand
TAAAGTTTTAAATTTAGAATATTATTCATTTTGTGAAATAAATGATTTAAATAATGATGAAATTATTGTCGCTAGAACAGGATATACAGGGGAAATTGGTTTTGAAATAATTATACCTTTAAAAGAAGATACAAAAAGTATTTTTGATTTTTGGGATAAACTTAAAATTTTGGGAGTGAAACCTTGTGGGCTTGGATCTAGAGATGTTTTAAGGCTTGAAGCAGGATATTCTCTTTATGGTCATGAACTTACAGAAGAAACTACTCCTTTAGATGCAGGACTTGCTTGGATTGTAGATTTAGAAAAAGAAGATGATTTCTTAGGAAAAGATATTCTAATAGAACAAAAGAAAAAAGGAATAGAGAAAAAGATAGTTGCTTTAGAAGTTTGTGATAAAAAATTTATTCCTAGACATGGAGCAGAAATATTTGTTAATTCTGAAAAAGTTGGTTTTGTGACAAGCGGAACATTTTCATTTTTTTTAGATAAAAGTATAGCCCTTGCTTATTTAAGTTCCAATTTAAATATTGGCGATGAAGTTGAAGTTTTAATAAGAAATAAAAAAATTACTGCAAAAATAGTTAAAAATAGATTTTATTATAATCCTAAAATTAAAGAAAAAATAATTTAAAAGGTTTTTTATGAATACGGTTTCTATTTTTTCAGCTTTTAGTGCTGGACTTGTTAGTTTTTTTTCTCCTTGTGTTTTTCCATTAATTGGTATTTATATTTCTATGATTACAGGTTTCACGATTCAAGATTTGCAAAGTGATAAATTAAATTTAGCTTTGTATAAAAAACAAATAATTTTACGAACATTGTTTTTTGTTTTAGGCTTCAGTTTTGTTTTTATTTTATTGGGAATTTTTGCAAAATATATTTCTTTATATGTGTTTCAAAATAAAAAAATACTGAAGATTATAATTGCTTTTATTATGATAATTTTTTCTTTATACATGTTAGATATTTTTAAATTATTGAAGTTAGATTTTTTACAAAGACTTTTCAGTAATGAAAAAAGATTTAATATTGTTGATTATTCTAAAAATGACAAAAAAGATAATTGTTTGAGTAAGTCTTTTATAAAAAAATTAATTTTTAATTTTGTTTTTGGTATTTTTTTTGGATTAGGATGGACTCCTTGTATTGGTCCTATTTTGGGAAGTATTTTGATGATGGCTTCTATTCAAGAAACAGTTATTCAATCATCATATTTACTTGCTGTTTATTCATTAGGATTAATCATTCCATTTTTTTTAGTTTCAATATTTTATAATGTTTTATTTATAAGGATAAAAACTTTAAATAAATATTTATTTGTTTTTCAAAAAATAATGGGTATTTTTTTATTAATAATTGGTATCCTTATTTTAAATGGGAAAATTTTTTAATATGCTTATTTATAAATATAAAAAGTGTTTTTTATTATTTGGCTTTTTTTTGTTTTTTTGTGGAATTTTTTTATTTGCAGAAAATCAAACTCTTTTGATAAAAAGTTTTGATGATTATGAAATACAGGCAGATTTTGATTTTAGAAATAATTCTGAAGACAAAAAAAGTCTTTGCTATATTTTTGTTAATGATTTAAAACAGGATAAAGAATCCTGGACGCCTATTCTAGAAAAGATGAAAAAAGAAAACTATACGACCCTAGTTTACAATTTAAGAGAGGAATCTAAAAAAGAACAAAGAGAAAACAGAAAATTAGTAAATAAAAGGCTAGGTGGCTTTTATGATATTAATAAACATATAAAAGATTTAGATTCTATAATATCTTATTTGAACTTAAATTATAATATTTCAAAAAATCAAATAGTTTTGATTGGTTCAAGATTTGGTGCAACTATAGTTTTAAACTTGGCATCAGGAACTAGAGATATTAATTCCATGATTCTCATATCTCCAAGAAAAGATATAAAAAATAATTCTGTAAAATCTTCTATCAGGGTTTATGGTGGAAGACCTATTATGATGATTACAAGTTTTTTGGATAAAGAATCCAATGATACTTGCTTGGATTATATGGCGAATTTGTCTAGAAATATCAATTTAAATGTCAAATTTTATAGAGAGGATTTTTCAGGTATAAATTTTTTAAAATTTGATTATATTTTAAAAGATATAATGGATTGGATTAAATATACATCCTTAAAATAAGGAGGATTTTTTTATGTTTAAAAATTTTCAATTTGAATTAGATGAAGAAGTTGCTAAAAAAGTTAAAAATGTTTTGAAAGAAATTCAGGGGTTGCTTGAATTTTGTCTTCTAAAAATTTTAATATTTATTTTTTCTATTTTGAATATTAAAGTTTCATATTTTATCGCTTATATTATTGGGAATTTTGTTTACTTTTTTTTACCTTTGAGAAAACAAGTTGGATTTTATAATTTAAAAAGAGTTTTTAAGGATAAAACAGATAAAGAGTTGTATTCTATTTTAAGAAAAGTTTATATAAATTTTTCTTATTTTATGTTGGAATCAATGATTATGTATAAATTACGAAAAGATCCTTTATATGGATTGAAAGATAACATCAAGATTTTTGGATTAGAAAATTTAGATGAAGCAATAAAAAAAGACAAAGGATCTGTTTTGTATACTGCTCATATTGGTAATTGGCATATAATGGGACAAAAATTTGTTCAATTAGGGTATGCTATTAATAATGTTATAAAAAAGCAGAGAAATAGTTTTGTTTTTGACGAAGAAGTTAAAGGAATGTTAGATTCTGGTATGAAAATTACAATTTTACAAAAAACTCCTAAAAATATTTTTAAAGCTCTTATTAATAAAGATATAGTTGAATTTTTGGCTGATCAAGATGCAGGCGAAAATGGTATTTTTGTGGATTTTTTTGGACTTAAAGCTTCTACTGCAACGGGACCAGCTCTTTTTAGTTTAAAAATGGAAGTTCCATTAATTTTTGCAATAGACTTAAGAGAAAATCTTTATAAGCATAAAATATTTATTGAAAAAGTAGATTATATTCCAACAGGAGAAAAAGATAAAGATGTATATAATTTAACAGAAATTTTAAATCAAAAATTAGAAAAATACATATACAATAATCCTGAACAATATTTTTGGCTTCATAGAAGATGGTTTACTAGACCGTTTAAAAAAAATTAGAAAAAATTAAAAAAATATTTAAATAAGGAATTTACAGATGTTTTATTATTTTTATTTATATTTTAAAGATTATTTTTCTCCATTTAATGTTTTTCAATATATAACATTTCGTTCTTTTGGTGCATTCCTTACAGGTTTAATTATAAGCTATATCATTGCAATTCCAATAATAAATAGATTGAGAAAATATAAAATTTCTCAACAAATAAGAGATGATGGTCCCAAAACTCACTTAGATAAAAAAGGGACTCCAACAATGGGTGGAATAATAATACTTATTAGTGTTATTATGACAACTATTTTATGGACTTTTTTAGAGAATAGATTTATAATAATTTGCATAATATCTTCTTTATATTTTGGAGCTTTAGGTTTTTATGATGACTATTTAAAGCTCGTTAAGAAAAATTCTAAAGGTCTATCTGGCAAAAAAAAGTTATTTTTTCAAATTTTAATAGGGTTAATAATCGCAATTTATTTATATTTTTTTCCTGCTAACAAAAACTTTGTAACAACTATAGATATTCCATTTATAAAAGATGCTTTTTTAAATATGGGTATTTTTTATATAATTTTTATAGCACTGGTTATAGTAGGATCTTCAAATGCTGTAAATTTAACAGATGGACTTGATGGATTAGCTATAGGACTAATAATGTTTACATCTTTGACATTTGTGATTTTTTCATATTTAGCGGGAAATATGCATTTTAGTACATATTTAGGTATTGTATCAGTTCCAGGTGCTGGAGAATTAGCAGTATTTTTAGCAGGGCTTGTTGGAGCTAGTCTAGGTTTCTTATGGTATAATTCTTTTCCTGCTGAGGTTTTTATGGGAGATACTGGGTCATTGTTTTTAGGTGGAATTTTAGGAGTAATAGCTGTAATTGTAAAACAGGAACTTTTGCTTGTTATAAGCGGAGGAGTTTTTGTTTTAGAAGCACTTTCTGTTATGATACAAGTTTTTTCTTTTAGGCATTTTGGAGGTAAGCGGGTTTTTAAAATGGCACCTATTCACCATCATTTTGAATTATGTGGTTGGAAAGAAACAAAAGTTGTTGTTAGATTTTGGATAATTGGAATTATTTTGTCATTAATAGCGTTGAGTGCATTAAAAATTAGATAATAAAAAGAAAAATTATGAGAAATTTAATTTATAGATTTGTTCAATTTTGTTTTAGGTTATTTTTTATTTTAATTTATAGAGTAGAAGTTTTAGGACAAAAAAATATTCCTTTGACGGGTTCTTATATTTTTGCTTCAAATCATTTAAGTAATTTAGATCCTCCATTAGTAGGATGTTTTTCAAAAAGATATGATTTATATTATTTTGCAAAAGAAGAACTCTTTGAAAATAAATTTTTTGGAGCAATGCTTAAACTTGTAAAAGCTTTCCCAGTAAAAAGAGGGAAAATGGATTTGAAGGCAATGAAAAGTGTTTTTGATATTTTAGAACTAGGAAATTCTTTATTGATATTTCCAGAAGGGACTAGAAGAAAAAATAATGAATACACTCCTAAAAAAGGTCTTGGGTTTATTTATTTAAATTCGCCTATTTCAATTAAAATCATTCCTGTAAAAGTTGTAAATACTGATAAATTTTTTAAATTTAAAAAATTAAAATTAATTTTTGGAGAACCATTCATAATAGAAAATCAAAAAGATTATTTTGAAATAAGTAAAATAGTATTAGATAAAATAGAAAAATTAAATTAATTTTAGATATATAAAAGAAAAAATATGAAAATAATATTAGCAAAGCATTATGGTTTATGTTTTGGAGTTAAAAGAGCTTTAAAACTTGCAAAGATTAAGGCTAAAAGTTTAAATGAAAATAAATCTTCAAAAGTTTTTACTTTAGGACCTATTATTCACAATCCACAAGCTGTAGAATTTTTGAAAAATCATAATATTATTCCTTTAGAAAAAGACATGGAAAAATCTTTGGTTAATTATAATAAAAATGATATTTCTTTGGTTATAAGATCTCATGGAATACCAGAAATTTTAGAACAAAAATTGATTTTAGATGGGTATAAACTCGTAGATGCTACATGTCCTTTTGTAAAAAAAGCTCAAAATATTGCTCAAGATTTAAAAAAAAGAGATATGTTTTCTTTAATAATAGGAGATGAAAAACATCCAGAAGTAATAGGAATTAAAAGTTATGCTTCAGATAAAGTTATTATAGTAAATACTTTATCTGAACTTATTGAAAAATTTGAATATAACTTTTTAGGTTTGAAAGATCAAAAAAAAATAGGACTTTTATCTCAAACAACACAGAGTCTTGAAAAATTTAAAGAAATAGTTAATTTTTTAGAAAGTAAAAATATAGAAGTAGAAAAATATAATACTATTTGTTTTGCAACTCTAGAAAGGCAAAATGAAGCGAACCAAATTGCAAAAGATGTAGATATAGTTTTTGTAATTGGAGGGAAAAATAGTTCCAATACAGACAAGCTTTTTGAAATATGTAAAAAAGTAAATGATCAAACTTTTCATATAGAGCAAGATATAGATATAGATGAAATATTAATGGATAAAAAAAATGAATTTGAGAATATTTTGAAAAAAAAAGTTGGTTTAGTAACGGGAGCATCTACACCAAGTTTAATAATAAGAAAAGTAATAAATAAACTTAGGAGGCTAAATAATGGCTGAATATAAAAGTTTTGATATTGAAGGTTCAGAAATGTCTATGGAAGATTTAATGAAACAACAGGATAATGGTTTTTTGTCTGTAGATAAAGATATTGTAAAGGCTATTATTTTAGAAGTTTCATATGATGATGTTACTGTTGATATAGGTTCTAAATCAGAACTTTATATTCCTATATCAGAATTTATAGATGATAATAATGATTTAAATATTAAAGTTGGAGATGAGATAGATGTTTTTGTTGAAAAAAGGAGTAGTATTGGAATATCTAAAGTTTCATATAAAAAATTAAAAGATATAAAAATTTTTGATGATTTAAAGAGTAGATTTGAATATTCTCTTCCAGTTAAATGTAAGGTTGTTTCTGAAAATAAAGGTGGATTTTTGGTAAAAATAAATGGATTAGAAGGTTTTATGCCAATATCACAGATTCCATTTGGAGTAAAAAAAGAAAATTTAATAGATCAAAGTTTAGATGTTTTGATTTTGGAAATAAAAAATTCTAGCTTTGTTGTTTCATCAAAGGCATATGAAAATAAAATTAAAGAAAAAAATTCAATTGAATTGAAAAAGACTTTGAGTATTGGACAAAAGATTAAAGGTAAAGTAAAAAATATAAAAGAATATGGTGCATTTATTGATATAGGTGGAATAGATGGATTCCTTCATATTTCTGATATGAGTTGGACAAAAGTCAGGAATCCAAAAGAGGTTTTATCTTTATATGATGAAGTAGAAGTTGTTATAACAGATATGGATGAAAATAAAGAAAGAATTTCTTTAAGTTTAAAGCAATTAAAGGCAGATCCTTGGAATACTCTTAAATTGTCTGTGGGATCAATTGTAGAAGGAAAAGTTTCTAAAATAATTAAAGTTGGAGCTTTTATTAATATAGGAGAAAATATAGAAGGATTTTTGCATATTTCAGATTTATCATGGGTAGATAAAATTTACAAAGTCAATGATATTTTGAAAGAAGGAGATCTTGTAAAAGTAAAAATTTTGAGCATTGATAAAAACAACAGAAGAATTTCTTTAGGATTAAAGCAGGTTGAAGAAAGTCCATGGGATAAATTTGCTTCAAATTATAAAAAAGGCGATAAAATTTTTGGAAAAGTTTCTTCTATTTTAGATTTTGGGGTTTTTATTGAAGTAGAAAAAGGTATAGATGGTTTGATTCATATAAGTGATATAGCCTGGGAAAAAACAGAAAAAATAACTTCTGAAATGTTTAAAAAAGGAGAAGAAGTAGAAGTTGTAATTTTAGGAATTAATTCTAAAGATAGAAAATTATCCTTAGGTTTAAAACAAAAAAATGTAGATCCTTTTTTAAAGTATAGAATGAAAGAGAATTATGAATGTAAGGTAGATTATATCTCAAAAGAGGATTTAATTGTTGTCTTAAGTGATGGCATAAAAGGTGTAATTCCAAAGATTTATGTAGCAGAAAATAAAAATATAGATTTGCTTTCTCATTTTAAAATAGGAGATAATTTAATAGCAAAACTTATAAAAATTGATTCTAAAAAAAGAGAATTGGTTTTTTCAATAAAAGATTATTTATTAGAACAAGAAAAATCTGAAATAAAAAAATATATGGAAAATGAAGAAAATTATAGTTCTACTTTTTCAGAGTTATTGTCAGATAAAATTAAAAATAAATTAAATGATATTAAATAAAATAATTTTATATAAAAGGAGAATAAAAAGTGAAAATAAAAGTTTTAATTAGCGATCCTTTATCAGAGGCTGGAATAGATATTTTAAAAGAAAATCCTATGTATGAAGTTGATATAATCAATCCGGAAGATTTAAAAGATAAAATAAAAGATTATGATGCTCTTATTATTAGAAGTGGATCAAAAGTTACAGAAGATATTATTAAAAATGCGGAAAATTTAAAGATAATTGGTAGAGCTGGAGTTGGAATAGATAATGTTGATGTAAAGGCTGCGAGCATGAAAGGAATCGTTGTTATGAATACTCCTGGTGGCAATACTGTTTCTGCTGCAGAACATACAATGAGTATGATGCTTTCTTTAGCAAGAAATATTCCTATGGCTCATGCTTCTTTAAAAAGTAAAGAATGGAAAAGAAGTAAGTTTACAGGCACCGAAGTCTATGGAAAAACTTTGGGAGTTATTGGTTTTGGAAAAATAGGATTTGAGGTTGCAAAAAGAGCTAGATCTTTTGAAATGAATGTTTTGATTTATGATCCTTTTGCTACTGAAGAACAAGCTGAAAAATTAAATGCTAAAATCGTTGATTTAGATTTTTTGATAGCAAATTCTGATATTATAACTCTCCATATTCCAAAAACAAAAGACACAGAAAATTTAATTAATAAAGAAACAATTTCAAAGATGAAAGATGGAGTCCGAATAATTAATGTTGCAAGAGGTGGGATTATAAATGAGCAAGATTTAGCTGAAGCAATAAAGTCTGGAAAAGTGAAAGGTGCTGCAGTAGATGTTTTTTCAACGGAACCTTGTATAGATAGCCCTCTTTTTGATGTAGATGGTGTTGTTGTAACCCCTCATCTTGGAGCTTCAACAGAAGAGGCACAAATAAATGTTGCAATAGATATTGTTAAACAAATAAGAGATTTTTTTGAAAATAATGAAGTTAAAAATGCTGTTAATGTTTCATCTTTATCATCAGAAGTTTTAAAACAAGTAAAGCCGTTTATTACTCTTGCAGA
>CAYQVV010000028.1:0-4424 GCA_964421155.1 uncultured Elusimicrobiaceae bacterium | reverse complement strand
GAAGCAGGAATAAATATTTCTAATATGCAAGTTAGCTCTCATAAAAGTGATAATAAAGCAATTATGTTGACAAGTATAGATAAAAATATTTCAAATGATATTTTAGAAAAATTGAAAGAAATTAAGGAGATAGAGCAAGTTAAATTTGTTGTTTTATAAAAATTTTTTTTCTTGATTATTATAAAAAAATAATTATAATGAAAGAATATGTTGCTTTTTATGTCAGATCTTTTTAAAAAAAATATTTTTTTTCTAGACAGAATAAAAAATATTTAATATAATTAAAAAATATATTTAAGACATTTATGGGCCAGTAGCTCAGCTGGTAGAGCACATCCCTTTTAAGGATGTGGCCGTGTGTTCGAACCACACCTGGCTCATTTTGTTTTTATATGCCTCCATAGACTAGCGGTTAGGTCACCGCCCTTTCACGGCGGCAGCGGGGGTTCAAGTCCCCCTGGAGGTATTTTATATATTTTTTAACTCAAAAAGTATTTATGGGCGGTTAGCTCAGCTGGGAGAGCGTTTGCCTTACAAGCAAAGGGTCGTAGGTTCAATCCCTGCACCGCCCACCATGTGAATATTTTTTGGGGACGTAGTGTAGTTGGTTAACATGCGGCCCTGTCAAGGCCGAGATCGCGAGTTCGAGTCTCGTCGTCCCCGCCATTATATATAATCTCGCCTCAAGGCGAGATTTTTTTTTGTCTATTTTAGTCAATAAATGAATTCAAAATAAATTAATATAAATTAAATTGTATACTTGCTTTTCAAAAGGTTTATTTCTTCTGCATAGCCACTAATATCATTTGGTGTTTCCAAACAGAAAGGAATATTTTTTAATTTAGGGTGGTTTATAATTTTTGATATTGCATCTATTCCAATATTTCCAAAACCAATTTTTGCATGACGATCTTTATGACTTTTAAAGTCATTTAGACTGTCGTTTAAATGTATAAATTTAAGATTAGAAAGACCAATAATTTGATCAAATTCTTTTAAAACACCATCAAGATTGTTTATTATATCATATCCACCATCAAAGATATGGCAAGTATCAAGACAAACTCCAAGTTTTTCTTTTAATTCAACTTTGTCTATTATTTGCTTTATTTCTTCAAATTTTCCACCTATTTCAGATCCTTTCCCAGCCATAGTTTCTAATAAAATTATAGTTTTTGTTTCAGGTTTCAATATTTTATTTAATAGAGATGAAATTTGTTTTATTCCGATATCTATTCCTTGTCCAGTATGGCTTCCAGGATGAAAGTTATAGTAATTGTTTGGAATTAGATCCATTCTGTAAATATCATCAGACATCATTTCTTGTGCAAATTTTCTTATAGATGGATCAGAGGAACAAGCATTTAATGTATAAGGAGCATGTGCTATTATTTTTCCAAAATTATTTTTTTTTGATAGTTCTATAAATTTTTTCATGTCCTCAAAATCTATATTTTTTGCCTTTCCACCTCTAGGATTCCTTGTAAAAAATTGGAAAGTATTTGCTCCTATAGATAAGGCTTCATTAAGCATATGAACAAAACCTTGAGATGCAGATAAATGGCATCCTATGTAAAACATATTTATCTCCTAAAATATTTTTTTATATGATATCAAAAAATATTTTTAAAGGCAAAGATGATATTTTTTAGATTGTTAAAAGACGCCCAATTTTTGGGCGTCTTTTAATTATTGAAGGTTAATTTTTGGAAATTTTGAAAGAAATTTCTGAATTTTTTACTTCAACTAGAATTTTGTTTTTTGAAGTAATTTCTTCTTCTAATATTTTTAAAGACAAAGGATTTAAAATTAAATTTTGTATAGCTCTTTTTAAAGGTCTAGCACCAAATTCAATATCATAGCCTTGTTTTGTCAAGAAGTCTTTTGCTTCATTAGAAAATTCTAAAGATATATTTTTATCTTTAAATATTTTTTGAAGATTTGATAGTTGAATATCTACTATTTTTCTTAAATCTTCTTTTCCCAAACTGTGAAAAATTATAAATTCGTCTATTCTATTTAAAAATTCAGGTTTAAAATATTCTTTTAAAATTTTCATCATACTTTGTTTATCGTTTTCAGTAGCTTCTTTTGTTTTATTTTTTTCAAAGCCGATTATGATGTTATTTTTATTGTTTGTTCCGAGGTTTGATGTCATAATTATAATTGTATTTTTGAAATCAACTGTTCTGCCTTTGCTGTCTGTTAATCTTCCATCGTCTAATACCTGCAATAGCAAGTTAAATACATCTGGATGAGCTTTTTCTATTTCATCAAATAAAACAACAGAATAAGGATTTTTTCTAATAATTTCAGTTAAATGACCACCTTCATCGTATCCAACATATCCCGGAGGAGATCCTATAAGTTTTGCAATTGAATGTTTTTCCATATATTCTGACATATCTATTCTAACTATTGCTTTTTCATTGTTAAATAAAAATTCAGCTAAACTTTTTGCAAGCTCAGTTTTTCCAACTCCAGTAGGCCCAAGAAAAATGAAAGAACCTACAGGTCTATTTGGATCTTTTAGTCCAGCTCTAGAACGACGGATAGCATTAGAAACAGCATCTATCGCATCTTCTTGACCTATAACTCGTTTATGTAAATTGCTTTCCAAATCTACAAGTTTTTTCCTTTCAGTTTCAAGCATTTTTGTAACTGGTATTCCAGTCCATTTTGATACAATAGAAGCAATATCTTCAGCATCAATTTCTTCTTTTAAAATAGCTTCTTTTTTTATATTTGTTAATTTTTGATTTAGATCATTTAATTCTTTATCAAGATCCCTTAAAGTTCCATATCTAATCTCTGCAACTTTTGCTAAGTCTCCTCTTAATTCTGCAGATTGTTCTTCTTGTTTTAATTGATCAATGTTTTTTCTAATATCTCTAATTTTTGTTATTAAATCTTTTTCTCTTTTCCATTTTAAAACTAATTCATCTTTTTTAGATTTATTTTCAGCAAGAATTTTTTCTAAATTTTTTAATTTTTCAGATATTTCTTCTGTATTTCCATTATTTTCTAATTCTAGTTTTAATTCTTTGTTTAATGCAGTTTTTTCAATTTCCATTTGTCTAACTTTTCTTTCTAGTTGGTCTATTTCTATAGGCATACTGTCTATTTCCATTCTAAGAGCTGACGATGCTTCATCTATTAGATCTATAGCTTTGTCTGGCAAAAATCTGTTTGTTATGTATCTATTTGATAATTCTGCTGCTGCAATAATTGCTTCATCTTTTATTCTTATTCCATGATGAACTTCGTATTTTTCTTTTATACCTCGTAAAATTGCGACAGCGTCTTCTACTGTTGGTTCTCCAACTATAACAGGCTGAAATCTTCTTTCTAAAGCTTTATCTTTTTCTATGTATTTTTGGTATTCTGCCAAAGTTGTAGCTCCAATACAATGCAACTCTCCTCTTGCAAGTGCAGGTTTTAACATATTAGAGGCATCCATTGCACCTTCTATTGCTCCAGCACCGACTATTGTATGCAATTCATCTATGAATAAAACTATTTCGCCATTAGATTTTTCAACTTCTTGTAAAACAGCTTTTAATCTTTCTTCAAATTCTCCTCTAAATTTACTTCCAGCTAGTAATGCTCCAATATCTAGAGATATTATTTTTTTGTCTTTTAGTGAGTCAGGAACATCTTTTGCAATAATTCGTTGAGCCAATCCTTCAGCTATTGCAGTTTTTCCAACTCCGGGTTCCCCTATTAAAACTGGATTGTTTTTTGTTCTTCTGGACAAAACTTGAATAACTCTTCGTATTTCTTCATTTCTTCCAATGATTGGATCTAATTTTCCTTTTTTTGCAAGTTCTGTTAGATTTTTTGAATATTTTTCTAATGCTTGATATCTAGCTTCTGGATTTTTGTCTGTAATCTTCACATTTCCTCTAATATCAATTAAAGATTTATAAATCATTTCTTTTGAAATTTTATTATTTGTCAGAAATTTTGAAATTTCATTTTTTTGTTCAGAAAAAAGAGCTAACAATATGTGTTCTAATGAAATATATTCGTCTTTCAAATGTTCTGCTTCCATTATTGCTTGATTTAGAATTTTTTCTAGATTTTGAGAAATATAAAGCCCAAGATTTTCATTTTGTCGATTTTCTATTGTATTTCTAGAGTTTAAATTTTTTTCTAAAGCAGATAATAGTTCATGTAAATTTATATTTAATTTTTGCAAAAGTAAATATGGAATGCTGTTTTCATCCTTTAAGATAACATAAAAGAGATGTTCAATATCAACGATTTGATGTTTTTTTTCTTTAACTAAATTTTGTGCTTGAATAAGAGCTTCTTGTAATTTTTCAGTAAATTTTTCAAAATTCATTTTATTTTCCTCCTATTTTCAAAGGTTTTTAATTTTAATACAAAAAAGTATTTTTTTTCAATAAAAATTTTTGTTT
>CAYQVV010000027.1:4146-14953 GCA_964421155.1 uncultured Elusimicrobiaceae bacterium | reverse complement strand
ACATGTGGTTTTTTTCTCTCAAATTTCTCTTTTGACATCTTAATTGTCCTCCTATGTTTTTTGAAAAATTATTTTTTATATATTTTTTTATATTATAAAATTTTAAGAAAAAAGAAAAGTATTTTTTTATTCTTCTTTTCCTATCCCTAATTTTTGTTCCATTTTTTTTTGCTCTAAAATTCTTTTATATTCTTTTGGCATAACTTTTACAATTTTACTTATTTCATTTCCATTTAAAAATTTATCAACAATATTACTATTTGTAAATTTCTTATGATTTTTTAGTAAAGTATTAATTACTTCAAAATCTTCTTCTTCCAAAACTTCTATATCTATCATTTCCATATTGCATCTATTTTTAAATTTTCCATCAAAATCATAAACATAAGCTATCCCACCAGACATTCCTGCTCCAAAATTTATTCCAGTTTCTCCTAAAATTACAACTATTCCTCCAGTCATATATTCACAAGCATGATCCCCAACACCTTCAATAACAGCATTCATTCCTGAATTTCTAATACAAAATCTTTCACCTGCTATTCCTCTAATATATGATTCTCCATGAATAGCACCATAAAAAGTTGTATTTCCTATTATTATATTTTCATTTGCAAGATATGTTGTATTTTTAGATGGATAAATTGCTATTTTTCCTCCTGATAAACCTTTCCCAACATAATCATTTGCTATTCCTTCTAATTCAAAAAAAATACCTTTTGCTAAAAATGCACCAAAACTTTGTCCTGCAAAACCATTAAATTTACAATGTATTGTGGAATCATTTAATCCTTGCTCTCCATAATTTTTTGAAACTTCATAACTCAACATTGCACCAACAGTTCTATCTATATTTGTAATTTTAGATTCTATTTCTACTTTCTGTCTAGATTTTAATGCAGGCTTAGCTTGTTCAATCAAATATCTATCTAAAACATTATCTATTCCATGATCTTGGCTATTAACACAATAAACTCCAGAATTTTTTATTTCTGGCTTATATAAAATTTTAGAAATATCTATATTTTTTGCTTTCCAAGGTAAAATTTGATTATTTAATTCTAATAAATCTGATCTTCCTATTAAATCATCCATCTTTAATATTCCTAAACTCGCCATAATTTCTCTAGTTTCTCTTGCAACAAATTTCATAAAATTCATAAGAGATTCTACTTGACCATTAAATCTTGCTTGCAAAATATCATTTTGAGTTGCCACACCAACAGAACAATTATTTAAATGACAATGTCTAAGCATTACACAACCCATAACAATTAAACAAGCTGTTCCAAAACCGTATTCTTCTGCACCTAATAAAGCAGCTATCACAATATCTCTTCCTGTTCTCATTTGTCCATCTGTTTGCAATCTAACCCTGCTTCTCAAATCATTTAGAACCAATGTTTGATGTGTTTCTGCCAACCCCAATTCCCAAGGTAATCCAGCATATTTTACAGAACTAAGTGGAGATGCTCCAGTTCCGCCATCTCCTCCAGAAATCAAAATCATATCTGCATGACCTTTTGCAACTCCAGCTGCAATAGTTCCAACACCTACTTCTGAGACTAATTTTACACTTATTCTAGCATTAGGATTAGCATTTTTTAGATCAAAAATAAGCTGTGCCAAATCTTCAATAGAATATATATCATGATGTGGTGGTGGAGATATCAAAGTAACTCCAGGTGTTGTATATCTAGTTTTGGCAATTGTTACACTAACTTTATGACCTGGCAATTGGCCACCTTCTCCCGGTTTTGCCCCTTGGGCAATTTTTATCTGAATTTCGTCAGCATTTGCCAAATAATTAGAATTAACTCCAAATCTACCAGAAGCAACCTGTTTTATTGCACTTCTTTTAGAATCTCCATTAGGCATTGGATTAAATCTTTCTGGATCTTCTCCACCTTCTCCAGTATTAGATTTTCCTTTAAGCCTATTCATTGCAACAGCCATTGTTTCATGAGCTCCCTGACTTATTGATCCAAAACTCATAGCTCCAGTGCAAAATCTTTCAACAATTTTATCTTCACTTTCAACCATATCTAAAGGAATAGAATTTGTATTTTTAAATTTAAAAATACTTCTTAATGTTGTAGGCTGATTTTTTTGATTATTAATTAAATTAGTAAACTCTAAAAATTTTTTATAATCTCCATTCCTAGTAGCTTCTTGCAATAAGGTTATTGTATCTGGATTCCACAAATGATGTTCACCATCTTTTCTCCATTGATACAACCCTCCTGTTTTTAAAATATCATTATTCTTAGCATCATTATCATAAAATGCATAGTTATGATTTATTAAAACTTCTTGTTCTATTACATCAAAATCAACTCCACCTATTCTAGAAGGCGTTCCAACAAAACTTTTATTTATAACTTTATCACTTATTCCCAAAGCTTCAAAAATTTGAGCCCCTCTATAGCTTTGTAAAGTTGAAATTCCCATCTTTGATAAAATTTTTAAAATACCTGTATCTATAGAATGAATATAATTATCTATCGCTTTTTTAGAATCCATTACTAGAATTTTCTTATCTATTAAATCTTGAACTATTTCATAAGCTAAATATGGATTTATTGCATCTGCTCCATATCCGAATAATAATGCAAAATGGAAAACTTCTCTAGGCTCTCCACTCTCCAAAATTATTCCAACTTTTTTTCTAACAGAATTTTTTATAAGATAATGATGAACTGTACCAATAGCTAAAAGGGCTGGCAATGCCATTTTATTTTCATTTACTCCTTTATCTGATAAAAGAATAAAAGAATACCCATCTTTTATTGCATTAAAAGATTCATCGCAAATTCTATCTAAATTTTCCTCAAAATTTAATTTACCATCTTTTAAATCACATAAAATAGAAATAACTTTAGTCTTAAATTTATTTTTATTGTTTTCAGCATTAAAATTTTTTATTTTTGATAAATTTTTATTACATAAAATAGGACTATTTAATTTTAATTTTTTTGCATTTTCAGGCTTTTCTTCTAAAATATTTTCTTCTGGACCAATATAGCTTGTCAAACTCATAATAACTTCTTCTCTTATAGGATCAATTGGAGGATTAGTAACTTGTGCAAAAAGTTGTTTAAAATAATAATATAAAGATCTAGAATTTTTTGATAAGACAGCTAAAGGAGCATCATCTCCCATTGATCCAACAGGTTCTTTCCCTTCTTCTGCCATAGGGAAAATAATTTTCTTTATATCTTCTCTAGAATACCCAAATGCTTTTTCTTGTTTTACCAAATCTAATTCTATTTTTTCATTTTTTGTATCAATATTTAAAGAATCTAAATCTAATAAATTCTCATTTACCCAATCTTTATAAGGTTTTTGTGTGCTGATTTTCTTTTTGATTTCTGAATCATCAATAATTCTTCCTTCTTTTGTATCAATCAAAAACATTTTTCCTGGAGTTAGTCTTCCTACTTTTTTTATATTAGAATCATCTATATCTAAAACTCCAAACTCAGATGACATTATAACTAAATCGTCTTTTGTCAATAAATACTTTGCAGGTCTCAATCCATTTCTATCTAAAACAGCTCCGATTTGTTCTCCATCTGTAAAAGCCAAGGCTGCTGGTCCATCCCAAGGCTCCATCAAGCATGCATGATACTCATAAAATTTTTTGACATTTTCATCTAAAAATTCATTTTTTTCAAATGCTGCTGGAACCAACATAAGCATTGTATGAGCTAAACTTCTCCCTGATAAAGTCAAAAGCTCTATCATATTATCAAGATTTGCTGAATCACTTGTATTAGGCATTACAATAGGAAATAACTCTTTTAAGTCTGAATGTAACTCTGATTTTTTTAGCAAATCATATCTTGCTTTCATCCAATTTACATTTCCTCTTAAAGTATTAATTTCTCCATTATGAGCTAAAAATCTAAAAGGCTGAGCTCTGTCCCATGTAGGAAAAGTATTTGTACTATATCTAGAATGGACTAAAGCTATCGCTGTTTTCATATTTTCAGACTGTAAATCTAAAAAAAATTCACTAACTTGATACGGGATAAACAAGCCTTTATATGTTAATGTTTTAGATGATAAATTTGTAATATAAAAAAATTCTTTTTCTTTTATATCTGATTCCAAAATTGCTTTTTCTATTTTTTTTCTAATAACATATAATTTTCTTTCAAAATCTAATCCTGTTTTTAAATCTTCAGATTTTGCAACAAAAACTTGTTTTATTATTGGTTCTGTTTCTTGAGCAGTTTTGCCTATAGATTCTGATTTTGTAGGAACATTTCTCCATGCCAAAAATTTTTGTCCAGACTGTTTTATTTCATTTTCAATAACTTGGATACAAAAATTTCTTTCTTTTTCTTCCTTTGGTAAAAATATTAAACCAACTGCATATTCTCCATTTTTTGGTAAATCTATATTCAATTTTTTTGATTCTATTCTAAAAAACTCATCTGGCATCTGCAATAAAATTCCAGCACCATCTCCGGTGAGAGGATCTGCACCAACAGCACCTCTATGTGTCATTCTAATTAATATTTCCAACCCTTTTTTTAATGTATCATGAGTTTTATTTCCTTTTGTATCACAAACAAAACCAACTCCACAATTATCATGTTCAAAACTTGGATCATATAATCCTTGTTTTTTAGGTAAATATTGACTTTTAACTTTTAAATTTGCTTCTGTTCCTTTCATCGTCCCTTCCCTTATAAAAAAGATATTAAAAATAAAACGGGTTAATTATAATAAAATATATAATTTAGTTCAAATGTTTTTTTATATTTTATTTTGCAATTTTTTTATTTTTAAAAATATAATATGTAGATTCTTCTAAAGCATATGCTTCTAGTTTCATTGAATTAAATCGTTTAAAATATTTATTTTTATAATTAACTCCTCTAAAATCTCCCAATTTATATAGACTAGAATCATCTGGATTTCCTATTCTTGAATGAAAAAAATAATTATCTTTCAAATATCCAAGGTCTGTTCCAGACAAAATTATAGCAAAATCATTTTTATCATCTTTTGGTAAAAACATATCTTTTCCTAAAAAAGAATTTTTAGTAGACATATTTAGTATATTAAAAATTGTAGGAGCAATATCTATTTGTCCACATAGCTTGTCTTTTTTAGATTGATTTAAAATATATGGAGCATAAAAAAGACAAGGAACATGCGATTTTCTATAATCAAAATCTAAATCATGATGAAGTGTTTGAGTATGATCTCCAAATACAACAAATATAGTATTTTTAAAATAAGGCTTATTTTTTACCTTATCAAAAAACTGACCAAGAGCATAATCTGAATATTTAAATGTATTATAACTATTATCTAACTTTGAGCCTGTAAATATTTTTTCAAAATTTTTATTAGGAACTGTATATGGAGGATGATTTGTCAAAGTTAAAAGCATTAACATAAAATTTTTATTTTTAGAAAAAGAATTATCCATAGAATCTAAAGCTTTATCAAAAACATATTCATCTAAAACACCCCACTTATTAATTCTTAGATCTTTATTAAAATCATTTTCGTTTATTACTTTATCAAAACCTTTTAATGATAGAAACCCTTGCATATTATCAAACTTCGTATCTCCGCCATAAACAAAAAGTGTAGAATAGCCTTTCTCTCTTAATATAGATGCTATGGTTGGAATCTTCTGTTCTCCTTCAAGTCTAACCATTATAGAATGACCACTAGTAGCAATATATGAACATAAAGTACTAGAAATAGCAGCATTAGTTCTTTGTCCAGCAGAATAGAAATTAGAAAAAAGAATACCATCCTTAGATAAATTATCAAAATTAGGGCTCAAATTTAATTTATTTCCAAGAACCCCTACATATTCTGCAGCAAAGGATTCCATTAAAATCACAACAACATTATATCTATTTTCTTGTCCTATTTTTTTTGTTTCCTTATAAAAAGGGAAATTGTATGGATCAATAAAAAAATCTTTACTATTTCTTGGGATGATTAAAGTCTTTGCTATATTTAAACTTTCATTTTCATTTTTAAAATAATGATAATTTTCAACTTTATTATTTTTAAAAACAAAATAAAGATCTTTTGATAAATTAAATATAGGATTTAATGTTGCCTGATTTACAATATTATATTTACTAAAAAAAGCTTCACCCCAATTAAGAATCCCTGTTGAACATCCGCCTCTGATTCCAACAAAAAGCATTCCTACTAAAAATGGATATAAAAATATTCTTTTATATATAGAAACCTTTACTTTTTTCACAGAAAAAACAAACTTTTCAAACAACTTTTTATAAAAAAATATAGCTAAAATAAATAATAATAAATATATAATAAAATTACTGTTAAAAATCATAAAAAATATATAATCAAAAGATTTTATATATTCTACAGCCGTAAAATTAAGATGAGAATTGCAATCTCTATAAAACTCCAGATCTCCTATTTCTAAAATATACAAAAATCCAAAAAAAAGACTCATAAAAATTGAATATATTTTTTTATTTCTTTCAGAATTCTCTATTCCGATAAATGGCAAACATCCTATTAAAAAAAATGGAGATATTCCATAATTTATTACATATATATCAAATCTCATACCTATTATAAAAGATTTTAAAATATCAAATATAGGGACATTAATAAATTGTGAATGAAATTTCAAAATAAATAAAAGTCTAAAAAAAGCAAAGACAAAAATATTTATTAAAAAAAATCTCCAAAAAAAAGAATAATTTTCTGGCAATACAAATATATTTTTTATAAATTTTTTGATATTTTGCATTCTATCCTCTAATTTTATAGAAAAACCGTTATTCATCAAATCTATTTTGCATTTCTGTTTATAAATTCAGCTTTATATTTTGAATAAACGATTTTTTGACTGCTGTAAAGCCCATAATAACCTGACAGCATATAACTTACACAACAAGCCACAACAAAAAATATTATATCATTTGGACCAAAAAGTTCTAGGCTAAGAAAAATAGATGCCAATGGAGCATTAACAACTCCACAAAAAACAGAAACAAGCCCTATCGCAGCAGCAAATCCAGGATTTAATCCAAAAAAACTTCCGGCAACACATCCAAATGTTGCTCCAATAAAAAAAGTTGGAACTATTTCTCCACCTTTAAATCCAGCGCCAATAGTTATTGCAGTAAAAATAATCTTTAATAAAAAAGCTTCTGCCTTTGCATGACCATTTATCGCATCAAGAATAATATTCATCCCAGTTCCATTATAATCTTTTGTTCCTACCAAAATAGTTAATATAACAATTATCAATCCACCTGTAAATATCCTCAAATATTCATTTTTAAAAACTTTTACTAAAACAAATCTAACTTTCTTCATTGCTACACAAAAAATTATACTCACTAACGCCGCCATAGATGCTAAAACAATAACTTTGAAAAAAACAATATAATTAAATTCATTGATTTTGGGGATAGAATATTTTATAGGAGATATTTTAAAAAATAAAGAAACATTATAAGCAATTAATGCAGAAAAAATACAAGGAACAAGCCCAGAATAATAAATAACACCTATGCTAATTACTTCCAAGGCAAAAAAAGTTGAAGTTATAGGCACACCAAATAATGCTGAAAAAACACTACTCATTCCACAAAGAATAATTATACTCATATCTTTCAAATCTAAATTAAAAAATTTGCCTATCTGAGAACCAATACTTCCTCCAAGTTGCAAAGCTGCACCTTCTCTTCCAGCAGAACCTCCACATAAATGAGTTATTATAGAAGTTATAAAAATAAGAGGTGTTATCAAAAAATTAACTCTGCTTTTAGTTCTTACAGAATCTAAAATTATATTAGTTCCTGTATTTTCATGTACTTTAGAAATTCTATAAAGTGATATAATAACTAATCCAGCAAAAGGTAATAAAAAAATTATCCAACTATTTCCAAATCTAAATAATGTTACAAATTCAATTCCTTTATGAAACATACTTCCGACAAATCCGCCGATGATACCAGTTATTAAAGATATTAAAGTCCACTTAAAAAAAACTTTAACATACTCAGATGAATGTTTTAATTTTTGCTTTAAAATTAAAAGAAATCTTTTAAAAACAAAATTCGCAATCTGTAAAAATTCTAATTTATTCATTTTTAACTTATTTTTATATATAGAAATTTATTTAATTATAGAGATTTTTTTATTAAATTATCAAAGATTTTAACAAGATTTATAAAATCTTCTGTATTGATTTTAGTATTTGTAAATCTGTAATAATCCAATTCATTCCAAAAATTTTCTATATCATTTTGAATTTCTAGAGTACAATTTTTTTCTTGCATTTTATTTTTTACTTCAGACATAGATATAGAATTTTTTTTATTTTTAATTTTTTTTAAATCTAGTTCTTCTAAATTAAATTTAAAAACTAAAAATTCAAAAAAGATATTAAAAAGTTCATCAACAAAAAAACTATTGTCTTGATTTTTATTTTTATCAGTAGCTATTTTTTTATTCAATTTTATAACTTTTTTATTTATTAAATTAGCTATTTTTTTATTTCCAAAAACTTTAGTTGATGAAAAATTTATAGAATTATTTCTAATATATTTAAAAATTTCAATAATAAAAAAAACTAACATAGGGAATAAAAAAAATAGCCAAAAATATAAAGAATTATAAAAATCCGTTTCAGTTTGTTTTATTTTAAGGGTTGTTTTCTGTTTTATAAAACGAATATCTCCATTTATTATTTTCAAATTATTATTATTTTTATTTAGAACAGAAGTTCCTGATTGTAAAGAACTTCCATCATTAAAATCTTTGTTAAATTCAAAATTTATTTCATCAAATCGTTTTTCTATTTCTATATATTTTTCTGTTTTAAAGTTAAAAAAAGAATACTTTACAACTGGTAATTCTTGTTTTCCTTGAACCAAAGGGACTACCATAATTTTAAAATGCTTAGATCCTTTTAGCCCATATTCATCTTTTTTTACATCTATTTTCTCAACTGGATCATAAACCTTAAAATTTTGAGTATTTTCTAATTTTGGCGCAGTTATTATATTTATATTTCCTCTTCCTGAAATAGCTATATCAAAAGTTATTGGTTCTCCAACTTTATATTGACCTTCTGAAATAATCTTTACATCCATATTGTAATCGCCTACTGTACCTGAAAAATCCTTTGGAATATTTCTATTTGGTAAAGGCTTAACATTTACTTTTAAAATATCTGTTTTTAATTTCAACTCCTTGCCTCTAGAAAAAAAAGAAGATCCCCAAAAATTATCTTCATCTATTGGTTCTTCTACAGTACAATCCAAAGTTGCTGGGGCGATACTCTGAATTCCTTCTGATGTAGGATATAAAACAACTTTTTTTTCTACAATATGATATTTAAAATTATCGTAAAAATCTTCATATTCTTTATCTACAGGTAAATCTTCTTTCCAAAAACTATTTGTTGTTGAAGGTGTAAAAATTGGCTGAGATAAAAAATTAACTCTTGTATAAAGTTTAAAAGTTAAAATCAAAGGCTCATTTATATAAACAGATTTTTTATCAAGAAAATTTTTAACAAAAATATTTCTTATATTCCTGCTGGAATAATTATTACTAACTGTCTGATAATTATTACTATTTTGAGAGATATTTTTTTGTGGATTATTATTAATTGATTGCTTTAAAACTTTAAAAGATATTGAATTACTAAAATATTTTTGTCCATTATTTACAATTTCAGCTGGTGGAATTCTAAAAGAGCCTTCTCTATCTGGAGTTACTACATATGTTAACTTCAAATAAGATTCAACTTTACCATTAATTATTGATATACTACTACTAGATCCTGCACTATATATACTTAAACCCTCTACTTCTGGAATCTTTGGTTTTGGGGCATTTAAACTTCCATTAATCGTCAAAGAATAATAAATCTGATCTCCCATAGAAATTTCATTTCTATCTATACTTGCAGATAAAGAAATATCCCCAGAAAATAAATTAATAGAAAAAAATAAAAATATATATAATAAAAAAAATATTTTTTTCATAATAGAACAAAACCTATAAATATTTTTATTTTTGATAAAAATATTACTTTATTTTTTTATCAATTTAATTATTTCAAGCACATCATGTTTATGACTTTTTGATAAAATACCAAACATTTTTAGCACTTCTAAAAAAACTTTTATATTATTTTTTGTAATGTCAAAATATGCAAATTCTTTTGTTCCTGCTGTTCTGCCAATTAATATAGAATTTGCTCGCAATTCTGTAATTGGAAAACATAAATAAAGCATTGGTTGAGTTGCCATTGCTCGTTGTTGCTCTGTTATTTTAATTTCACTAATAATTTCAAAATTACCAAATTCTCTAACAAGCAAAGGATATTTTACAAGTGTACATTTGAATTTTATGCCATCAATTTCTTTTTCGCTAAAATTATCACGACTAATTTTCAATTGAGAATTATTATCAAGCAAATCTTCATTTGCAATAGAATTTAAATAATTTTCAATGTCTTCTAAATTCTTTTTAGTAATTATATTCCATAAATAGAAGTAGTAAATATATTCTGATAATTCATAAAGTGCTTTTTCTTTTGCATTCGCTCCGATGAAAAAAGTTTCAGGCAATGTTGTATCTGCTAACTTATCAAATTCTTTTTTAATAACATCATAACCAATCATCCATTCTACATAATTACTTTGCTTAAAAGGAATTTCTTTGGTCGCAAAAGTTATTCCATATTCATTTAAAATAGAACGATTTTTAATTCTAATCTTTCCACTATTTGCAGTTAATGGAATAGAAACAGAAATTATTT
>CAYQVV010000027.1:0-4046 GCA_964421155.1 uncultured Elusimicrobiaceae bacterium | reverse complement strand
TCATTTTCTATAAAAGTACGATTTCGTCTCAAAGCATTTATATCACGAAGTGTCCAAAATTTTGCTACTGGTTTATCATTTTCTTTCAAAAATTTTTTATTTGGATATTTTTGCACATAATTTGCAATAGTATCAAATTCTGCCAATCTAAAAGTGCCATCGTCTTTTATTTTAAAATTATAATTTTTTATAAAATCATAATCCATCCCTTTGTTATTTCGCTCGTAAAATGCAATCAAAATTGGGAAAGCCATAGCTCGTGAAGTATCACTAAACTCATGGGAACTAATGATTACCCCATCAGTTAGTTTATAATTTTTTGTAAAATTACGAAGTAATGCAAAATTTGATTTTTTAATTAGATAAGAAAGCGGATGTAAAACACAAATATAATCTGCTTCAAGTTTGTTATAAGAAAGCAAAAAAGACATCCCTAAATCTCTCGTTTTTATATCATCATCAATTTTATTTGTAATTGTTTTATCTTTTATATCTTGACGAATTATAGAAGTTGTATCATTATAAGGAGGATTTCCTACAACTATCAATTTTTCATTTTGATCTAAATTCATTTTTTTTCTTGAAATATTTTCAAGTGAATTATTTATAAAAAATTCTGCATTTTTTACATTTTTTTTTGCTTCTTTTATTGCTTTTTCATCAATATCTGATCCTATTATTTTATAAAAATCTTCTCCAACTAAAAATGAACCATACCCACAAGAAGAGTCAAGTAAAGAAAAATATTTTGTATTTTCAATATTTCGTTTAATAATATCAAAAACTATATCAACAAGATGATTTGGGGTATAAAAACTTCCTAAATCAATTTGCGACTTATGCGAAAGATGTTTTTGAGAATTTATTAACATATAACACCTAATCTAATATTTTTTTAGTAATTTTAGTTTTTCAATTTTAAACCATAACTTATCATGACAGATTTTAATTTTTCTATATTTTCATCTGCCATTTTATACATAGGAAGACGAACATCCCCATTACATATTCCCAGCATTTCCATTGCAGTTTTTACAGGGACTGGATTAGTTTCTATAAACATTGCCTTAATCAATTCACTTAATTTATAATGGTATTCTCTAGCTTTTTTTATATCGCCTTTTTCAAAACTATCTATCATATCCGCAACATCTCTTGGAACTATATTCGCAACAACAGATACAACTCCTGTCCCACCCAAAGACAAAACTGGTAAAGTTAAAGCATCATCTCCCGACATAAGAGCAAAATCTTTATCGCATTTTTCAATAATATCACTCATTTGATTTATATTGCCACTAGCTTCTTTTATTGCAACAATATTTTTTATTTTTGAAAGTTTATAAATCAAATCTACACCCATATTTACTCCAGTTCTAGAAGCTATATTATAAAGCATAATCGGAATATTTATATTTTCTGCAACTACTCTAAAATGTTCATAAATACCACTTTGGGATGGCTTGTTATAATACGGAGTAATCATTAAAACTGCATCTGCACCTACAGACTCTGCATGTTGAGCTAATAAAATAGACTCTTTTGTATTATTTGAACCTGCACCAGCAATAACTGGAATTCTTTTTTTTGCAACTTTAACTACAAACTCTATAACTTCATTGTGCTCTTGATGTGTCAATGTTGCAGACTCACCAGTAGTTCCACAAGGAATTATTCCACTTGTTTTATTTTGTATATGCCATTCAACCAATTCTTCCAATTTATTTTTATCTAAAACTCCATTGTTAAATGGAGTAATTAATGCAACCATTGACCCTTTAAACATTTTTATAAAATCCTCCTTTAATTATTATCCAATTCATCTCTTAATTCAGAAATAAATTCTCCTATTTTTTTAGGATTTTTTGTTTCTTTTATAATTTTAACTATTTGACTCCCTAAAATAACAGCATCTGCATATTTTTTTAGTTTTTTTACATGTTCTCTATTTGAAATTCCAAAACCTAAAGCAATCGGTAAATCTTTATTTATGTTTTTTATCTCATTTATTTTTTGCAAAATTAAATCATAATCAAAATCCTTACAAAAGCCTGTTGTTCCTATCTTTATTATTAAATACAAAAATCCTTTTGTAGATTCTACCAAGTTTTTTAACCTATTTTCATCTGTTAACAATGATGCTAAATATATTGAATAAATATTATAATCTATTAATATTTTTGAAAAATCTTTTTCGTCATTTGTTGAAAAAGGAAGCAAATCTGGAACTATTACTCCATCAAATCCTACCTTTAAACAGTTTTTTGCAACATCTTCTAAATTCCTTGCAAACAAAGTATTATAATATGCCATCAAAATTAATGGAATTTTAACTCCATTTTTTCTAATATTTTCCACCATTTGAAAAACTTTGTCTATATTTATTCCATTTGAAAGTGCATAATAAGATGCTTCTTGTATAATTTTCCCATCAGCTATAGGATCAGAAAAAGGAAGCCCTATTTCTATTAAATTTGCTCCTTTTTCTGCCATTTCATATATACAATCTTCTGTAAATTTTATATCTGGATATCCTGCTGTAATAAAAGGCATTAATGCTTTTTTATTGTTCTTTTTCAAATCATTAAAAACTACATCTATTCTATTCATATAAAAATCCTTAACTAATAAATTTTATCATCAATATTTTGTATGAGTATATATCTCCAAAATTTTATAAAAAAAATTATTAAAATCTTCTGTTTCTATAACATCAAAATATTTTTTATCTATATTTTTTAAATCCTCTATATTAAAATTATAAATTTTTAAATTATAACATTTATTCAAGAAAAAAAGTAAATTTTTATCTAATTTTAAATGATTATCATAGTTAATTGAATTTTTAACACAATTATTACAAATAACTCCACCAGAATTTAAAGAAAAAAAAATATTTTTTATATTATTTGGAACAGTAATTCCACAATCTATACATTGACTTATTTCAAATTTATAGCCTGTATCAGCCAATAAAATGAATACAAAACTAACTTTCAAAAATTCTAAATATTTATCATTTATTTCTAAATTATCAATTATTGATAAAAATTTTTCAATTAATAAAAAAGATTCTTTTCCATCAGCCAAAGGGGTAATTCTGTTAATAATATCTAAAGCAAAATTAGCAGTTTCAAATTTTTTTAAATTTAATCTTAAATTATAATTATAATCTAAAATTCTAGCACTTCTCAGTATATTAGTATCATTATCTTTTTTTTTATATTTAAAAAAAACTATATCTATAATAGAAAAAATATCTAAGTTAACTCCAAATTTTTTCAAACTATTTTTAGCATTTTTCAACCAAACATTAATTTTTCCAAAATTATCCGTTAACATTATAAACGAATAATCATCATCTGAAATTTTATATCTTTTCAAAATTACAGCTTTTGTATTAAAATTATTATTAGGCATATTATTTTATTTAGTTTTTCTATATAAGATTAACTACAATATAATATATAAAAATTATATGACTATCAACAAAAAATTTTTTAATATTTATATTATGCTGATGCAGATATATTTTTCAACATATTTTGAACTTCTGAATTATAAATATCTTCATTTCGTTTTATTAAATTTTGTCTAATTTTTGATACAAAAGGAATAATTATTTCCAAAATCTTACTAATATCTGCTATTATTTTTTTTGTTGCATGCTCTGTTTTAAAAAAAATTTTACTAGCTGTATTAAGATCTTCTAAAGTTATTCTAATAGGAGCTAATATTTTTGTTGAAACACTCTCTTCTGTTAAATTATTTATATCTTTGGTATCATGAACTTCTAAATCATTTAAAGTTTCAGACACATTAACAACAACTGCTTTAGTTATATCTCCCTTTACTAGCTCTATATTTTTGGAAGTTAAATCTTCTTTGACATTAACAAAAATCTTCCAAAGATCTGGAGAAATAGTTTGATTAGCCACTATAAATTGTCTGATATTCAAATTTTTTACAATAGACTCTATCTCTTCTAAAGTATATTTTTGAGTTGCTATAATATTTAAAATCCCATGAGAAAAATCATTTCCAGA
>CAYQVV010000026.1:11925-15004 GCA_964421155.1 uncultured Elusimicrobiaceae bacterium | reverse complement strand
ATTCCTGCTACATTTCCTTCGGACAGGACGATAAATCGTCACTGGCGGAATGACAAAATAGACTTTGCTTCAAAAAGAAGAATAAAAGATAATAAATTATATTTTTAAGCAATTTATATTTGCTAAAATAGTTTCTAGTTTCATTCCTCTAGATCCTTTTAAAAATAAAAAATCACCATTTTTTAAAATATTTTCATTATTTATTTTGTCAGTTATTTCATTTTTATCTTTTGTCCAAAAAATATTGTTATGATTTGTTTTTAAATCTTCAAATATATACAAGCTTTCTTCTCCATATAAAAATATTTTTTTAAAGTTCATTTTGGAAATAACTTGTCCAATATTTTTATGTTCTGTCTTTGAAGCTTCCCCTAATTCTAACATATCTCCAATTATGACTATTTTTTCTCCATTTTTTATAATTAATTTTTCAAAAGTTGATAATGATTCAGCCATAGAAGTTGGATTTGCATTATAGCTGTCATTTATAACAGAGATTCCATTTATTTTTTGTATTTCAAATCTCATTTTGCTTCTTTCATTAAAAATGGAAAGATATTTGGTGATAAGCTCATCACCAATTTGTGATTTCAAAGCTTTGCACACAGAAAAGCATGCTAATGAAGCATAAAGTCCAGCTTTTCCTAATATTTTTATATCAAACTTATTATTTTCTATTTCTATTTTTTGCATAGAAAAGTCTTCGCTTATTTCATTCAAATTCCCAAGAATGAAATTTTTAAATTTATTTTTTATTTCAGAATCAATATTATTTTTTTCTCCAAAAAGAATTAAGTTTAAATTTTTATCATTTTTTAAATTTTTAAGTTTTTGCATTAATTTTTCATCATTTAAGTTTAAAATTAAAGACCCATTTTTTGAAATATTATCTACAATTTCCCATTTTGCATCCAAAACTCCATCTAAGTCTTTCAAAAATTCTAAGTGAGATTTCCCAATATTTAGAATTATTCCAATATTTGGATTAATTATGCTAGACAGATTATCCATTTCATTTTTGTGATTAATTCCTACCTCAAATATGCAGATTTCCTCTTCGCCAGTTAATTCAAATATAGTTATAGGAACTCCGAGTTGATTATTTAAATTCCCTTTAGTAGATAAAATTTTTTTTTCGCCGTAAATTTTTTTAAGAACAAAAGAAAGAACATCTTTTGTTGTAGTTTTGCCTACGCTTCCTGTCAGAATTATTTTTTCAAGATTTGGATTCTTTTCATTTGCCAAAATCAAAAATTGTTTTGCTAGTATTTGAAAAGCTTTTTCCACATCATTACAAATTATTATGTTTTCCAAATTTTTATATTCTAATATTTTTGTTTTGAAATCAGTATCTTTTTCAGTCCAGTTTTTTTTGTCTACTAAAAAATAGCTAGCTCCATTTTCAAGTGCTTGGATTAAAAAATTAGTTGCATCAGTATTTTTTCCTTTTAATGCAACAAACAAAAAATTTTCTTTTTCACAATTTGAATTTATAGATGCCGTAGAAATATATTTATTTGAATTTTCTTTTAAAATTTCAAAATCAAAATGGTTATTTATATTTTTTTCAAAATTTAAAGTTTCCTTTATTTTTTCAAAAGTTAGTTTTAGCAATTATTTTTATCCTTTTTAAAAAAATTTAAAATTTAGATTTTAATTATTTTTTACAAGTTTTTTAAAAACTTGTCCTCTATGTTCAAAGTTTTGAAATTGATCAAAACTGGCACATCCTGGAGAGAATAAAACAACATCTCCTTTTTGGGCAATTTTTTGGACTTGTTTTAAAATATTTTGTAAATCATTTTCTATTAAAATAATATCTGAAAATTCTTTTAGTTCAGTAGCAAATTGCTCTTTTGCTTCGCCGAAAAACATCAAATTTTTAACATTTTGTTTTATTAGATACGACATGCTTTCAAAAGAAAATCCTTTATGCTGTCCTCCGAGTAAGAGTATAACATTTTTTTGATCTGAATGATTTGAAAATGCTTTTAATGCAACTTCTGTTGAATCGTAGTTAGTTGATTTTGAATCATTAATATATTTTATTCCATTTATTTCAGCGACAAATTCTAGTCTATGCTCTATTCCTGTAAATGTTTCTAAAAAATTTTCTAATTTTTTGAAATTATCTTCTGCTATAATTTCTTCTATCATTAGCATAGTTATAATTATATTTTGAACATTATGAAGACCGAAAACTTTTAATTTTTGAGTAGAAAACTTCCAATTGTATTTGGGAAATTCTATATTTTGAGTTTCTTTATTATAAAAGATGTCTGCATTTCTATTTGATAAAGAAAAGGTTTTTATTGTGGATTTTTCTTGAAGGTCTTTTTCTACAGCAATTTTTTTACAAATATCATCATCAATGTTTATTATTGCAAAATCAATTTTTGTTTGGTTATTAAAAATATTGAATTTAGTTTTTGCATAATTTTCTATATTTCCATATCTATAAAGATGGTCTGGAGTTACATTTGTTATAGTAGCTTTTTTTGCATGAAAATTTTTAATAAGCTCTAATTGATAGCTACTGATTTCCACAACAACAAAACTATTTTTTTTAGTATTTAAAGCTATTTCTGTAATAGGAGTTCCAACATTTCCACACAAAAATGAATCTTCGCTATAAATTTTTAAAAGTTCATGAATAATATTGACGGTTGTGGTTTTTCCATTAGTTCCAGTTATAGCTAAAATTTTGTTTGTATTTAATGCTCTATACCCTAATTCTAATTCCGAAATAATTTCTATATTTTTTTCGTTTATTTTTTTAAAGATTTCTAGATTAGTATTTATTCCTGGGCTTGCTATAATTATGTCAGAATTTAATATTTTTTCAGAGTGTCCGTTTATTTCAAAATCAAATATTATATTTTTTGACTTTAATTCTGATAAATAATTTTCTATTTTTGGATCTTTGGAGTTTTCACTCACAAAAATTTGTTTCACTCCAATTTTATTAAGAAAATTTATAGCAGATTTTCCACTTTTCCCTGCACCCAATACGGAATAATTTAGATTTTTATTGAAATTAGAATTTTGCAATTTTTTCTCCTACATTAATGTGACATTT
>CAYQVV010000026.1:1759-11825 GCA_964421155.1 uncultured Elusimicrobiaceae bacterium | reverse complement strand
CAAATTTTTATTAGATTTACAAAAAAATTTATAAGTTAAAATTAAAAATAAATTGTAAAAAAGTAATATATTATCTATATTTAGCAGTCAAAAAAGTAGATTGCTAAAAAAATCTTGACAAAAATGATAAATCTTGGCTATAATTAGCACTCAAAAGGCAAGATTGCTAAAATAAAATAAAATAAAAAATAATAATTTTAAGGAGGAAAACTATGAATGGAAGATTGTTAAATGACAATGTTTTAGTTTTGGTTGAAGAGCCAAAGGAAACGAAAATTGGAGGAATTATTATTCCTGACACAGCAAAAGAAAAACCTCAAGAAGGAAAAGTTGTTTTGGTTGGACCTGGAAGAACAACAAATGACGGAAAAGTTTTACCTATGAATGTCAAAATTGGAGACATAGTTTTATTTGAAAAGTATGCTGGAAGAGAAATAAAGATTGATAATGAAAAATATATTATTATCGGTCAAGACAGTATTTTATTTGTTAAATAATTATAAATTTTAAGATTTTTTAGGAGGATAAATATATGAGTAAAGAAATTAAATACAGAGATGATGTTAGAAAATCTATAAAAGCTGGAGTAGATGCTCTTGCAAATGCAGTAAAAGTTACATTAGGGCCTAAAGGAAGATATGTAGTTTTAGATAAAAAATATGGTTCTCCAATTATAACAAATGATGGTGTTACAATTGCAAAAGATATTGAACTTGAAAATGCTTTTGAAAATATGGGAGCTCAACTTGTAAAAGAAGTTGCATCAAAAACAAATGATATTGCTGGTGATGGAACAACAACAGCAACAGTTTTGACACAAGCATTGGTTAGAGAAGGGATGAGAAATGTTACAGCTGGAGCAAATGCAGTTCATATAAAAAATGGAATTGATAAAGCTGTAAATTTTGCAGTTGAATATATTAAAAGCAAAAGCAAGCAAGTTAATACAAAAGCAGAAATTTCTCAAGTTGCTACAATTTCTGCAAATGATAAAGAAATCGGAGATTTGATTGCAGATGCTATGGATAAGGTAGGGAAAGAAGGTGTTATCACAGTTGAAGAAGGAAAAACAGCAGAAACAACATTAGATGTTGTAGAAGGTATGCAATTTGATAGAGGATATTTATCTCCATATTTTGTAACAGATGCAGAAAGAATGGTTACAGAGTTTGATAATGCTTATATAATAATCACAGATAAAAAAATATCATCTATGCAAGAAATCCTTCCAGTTTTAGAAAAAGTTGCTCAAACAGGAAAGCCTTTTATTATAATAGCAGAAGATATAGAAGGAGAAGCTTTAGCTACTTTAGTTGTTAATAAATTAAGAGGGACTTTGAAAGTTTGTGCAGTAAAAGCTCCTGGATTTGGAGATAGAAGAAAAGAAATGTTGCAAGATATTGCAGTATTGACAGGTGGAACAGTTATTTCTGAAGAAGTTGGCATTAAATTTGATAGCGTAACTTTAGAAATGTTAGGAGAAGCTAAAAAAGTTGTAGTAAATAAAGAAAATACAACAATAGTTGACGGAGCAGGAACAAAAGAAGATATTAATCAAAGAATCGGACAAATAAAAAAACAAATGGAAATTTCTACTTCTGAATATGACAAAGAAAAATTACAAGAAAGATTAGCAAAATTAGTAGGTGGAGTTGCTGTTATAAAAGTTGGAGCTGCAACAGAAACTGAAATGAAAACAAAAAAATTTAAAGTAGAAGATGCTTTGCATGCAACAAGAGCAGGAGTATTAGAAGGAATAGTTGCAGGTGGAGGAGCGGTTCTTTTGAGAGCAAGTATGCAAATGGATTCTATAAAAGCAGCAACAGAAGATGAAAAAATAGGGATAAAAATTGTTAAAAATGCTTTGGAAGAGCCTATTAGACAAATAGCAGAAAATGCAGGCTTAGAAGGATCAGTAGTAGTTAATAAGATTAAAGAAAGTCCAGATAATATCGGATTAAATGCTGAAACAGGAGAATATGTAGATTTAATTGCTAATGGAATCGTTGATCCAGCAAAAGTTACAAAATCAGCTCTTCAAAATGCAGCAAGCATAGCAGGATTATTGCTTGTAACAGATTGTATGGTTGCAGATAAAAAAGAAGAAGAAAAAGCTCCTATGATGCCAAATCCTGGAATGGGCGGAATGGGAATGGGTGGAATGTATTAATTCAAAATATTAAATTTTGATATTTTAGATTTATAGATAAGGCCATGTTTCCTTTTAAACGGGAGACATGGTTTTTTATATTAAGATTTTTATTTCTTGACAAAAAGGCAGTTATTTTTTAAGATTAAAAATCTTATTTAATTAAATAAGTATAAAAAAGTTAGAGTTTTTACTCTCACCTTAAGCAAAAGCAAAAAGGTTTTTAATTATTATTTATTTTATAAAACATAATTTATTAATTTAATTTTAGTTTGTGTTTTATATATTTATGAATATATTTAAAGACGATTTGCATTTTTGTAAATCGTCTTTTTTTATTTTATTTAAAGTTTTTTTATTTTTAACGGAGGAATATGAGTATAGATAAATTTAAGCAAAAAAGAGAAGAGTTTTTAATAAACGAAGCTATTCCTTATCCCGAACTTAGAGTTTTGGATGAAAAAGAAACTATGTTAGGAATTATAAAAACTTCAGATGCATTAAATCTTGCAAAGGAAAAAGATTTGGACTTGATAGTTATAACAGAGAAAGCAACTCCTCCAGTTGCCAGAATTATAGACTATAAAAAATTTTTATATGAAAAAGAAAAGCAAAAGAAAGAGACAAAAAAGAAACAAAAAGTTGTAGATATAAAAGAAGTAAAAATTAAACTAAAAATAGGAATTAATGATTTAAATATTAAAATTAGAAATACTATAAAATTTTTACAAAATGGAGATAAAGTAAAAATATCAGTATCTTTTTATGGAAGAGAAATCGAAAGAAAAGAAAAAGGATATGAAATATTAGATAAAATTATATTAGAAACAAAAGATTTTGGGGATGTCGAAAAAAGATCAACAATGATGGGAAATCAAATGCTTTTGTTTTTATCTCCAAAGAAATAAAAAATAATAAATGAAGTTTAAAATATTTTAGGGGGAATTTTGTATGGGCAAAATGAAGACTCATAGTGGAGCAAAAAAAAGATTTGATTTATCAAAAAGTGGAAAAGTTAAAAGAAAAAAAGCTTTTGCTAGACATATTTTGACTAAAAAGTCTGCAAATAGGATGAGAAAACTTAGAAAAGCAGGGACATTGGGTGGACTAGATGTAAAAAATATAAAGAAATTGATTCCATATAAATAAAGGGGAGGATTGAAATGACTAGGATTAAATGCGGGATGACATCAAGAAAAAGAAAAGAAAAATATTTTAAGTTAGCAAAAGGATATAGATTAGGTAAGAATAATTTATGGAGACATGTAACTGAGCAAGTAGAAAAAGGTCTTCAGTATGCATATAGAGATAGAAAACAAAAAAAGAGAGATTTTAGAGGGCTTTGGATTCAGAGAATTAATGCTGCGACAAGAATTTACGGAATGTCATACAGCAAATTTATATCAGGATTGAAAAAAGCCAATATAGCTATAGATAGAAAAATTCTTGCTGATATAGCAGTTAATGATATCGCAGGTTTTGGAAAATTAGTTGAAAAAGCTAAAGAAAGTTTAGCTCAAAATAATGTTGCAGTTTAGTTTTTTATTTTATTATTGATTATTTTAAGAGACATGCTTTTTAGTATGTCTCTTTTTTATTTAGTTTATTCTGAAAAAGTCTCTTTTTGTAAATATTAGTTTTAAAATATTTTGTATTTTTGCAATAAAAAAGAGATTTTCAAAATAAACTATTTAGAATAAGGCATTAAAAAATATGCAAATAAAAAATTTATTGAATAACCCTTCTATTAAAATATTGTTAGGTTTTTTGTCTATAATATTAATAGGGACTATTTTATTGTCTTTTGATATTATGAGATCCCCTGGGTTTAAATATTCTTTTATAGATATACTTTTTACTGTGACAAGTAGTGTCTGTGTTTGTGGTTTGACTACAATAGATGTAGGGAAATATTTTTCTATTTATGGACAGACTTTGATATTATTTTTAATACAGGCTGGTGGTTTGGGTTATATGTCTATAATTGTTTTTTTTCTTGCTATAGCTAAAAAAAAATTATCTTTAAAAGACAAAATCGCAACACAATCATCGGTTGGTAAATTTTCTATGGATAATGTTAAAGAGTTTGTTTTGTATATTGTATTGATAACTTTTGTAATAGAAATTTTAGGTGCTATTTTTTTATTTTTTGGATGGTATCATGAGTTCGGATGGAGAGCAATTTATTTAGCTTTATTTCATTCTGTTAGTGCTTTTTGTAATGCAGGAATATCTTTATTTTCGGATAACTTAATTTCATTTATAGATAATAATTTAATAATTTTGGTTGTAACATTCCTTATAATTTTGGGAGGAATTGGTTTTGTTGTTATAGATGATTTTATAAGATTTTTTAGAAAAAAAGAAAAGCTTACTTATCATACAAAAATAGTTTTATTTACTACTTTTTTTATAATTTTAATTCCCACCATTATTTTTTTATTAACAGAATACAATAATCCACTAACAATTGGTAATTTAAATTTTTTTGATAAATTAACGGCTTCTTTATTTACAGTTGTAACCCCGAGGACTGCTGGTTTTAATGTTTTTGATTTAAAAGGATGTTTAAATTTTAATATATTGATTTGTATTTTTTTAATGTTTATAGGAGCTTCTCCTGCAGGAACTGGAGGAGGAATAAAAACTACGACATTTATGGTTTTATTAAAATCTTTTTTTTATATGTTTTTTGGAAGAAAAGATGTGTCTATTTTTAAAAGAAGCATAGATAGTAAATCTGTAGAAAGAAGTTGGGTTTTATTTGTTGCTTCTATTGTAATTATTTTTATAATTTTATTATTATTAACTTTTACAGAAAAGAATTTTTCTATAACCGATCTTTTTTTTGAAGTAGTATCTGCATTTGCAACTGCTGGATTAAGTCTTGGGATTACAGCTGGACTTTCTTTTTTTGGGAAAATTTTTATTATTATTATTATGTTTATAGGAAGAGTTTGTATATTATTGATAGTTTCTGGTTTGTTTATTAACTCTGAAAAAACAACTTTGAAATATCCAGAAGAAAAAATTTTAATAGGTTAGAAAAAATGAAAAAAAAACAAATAGGTATTATAGGTTTAGGAATTTTTGGACTAAATGTTGTCAAGGCTTTATCTAAAGAAAATTGTGAAATAATTGCTATAGATATTGTTGAAGAAAAATTGAAAGAAGTATCAAATATTATTAATAATGTTGTAAAAGCAGATGCTACAGATGAAAAGGTTTTGCAAGAGTTGGATTTTAAAGATATGGATGAGGTAGTTGTTGCAATCGGGGATAATTTAGAGGCGAGTATATTGATAACAATGCTTTTAAAAAATCTTGGAACAAAAAAGGTTATTGTTAAGGCTAATTCTAGTCTTCATGCTAAAGTTTTAATGAAAGTTGGTGCAGATAAAATAGTTTTTCCAGAAAGGGATGAAGCAGAAAAATTGGCAAAATCTTTAATTTCTTCTAACATATTAGATGTCATAGATTTTTCTGAAGATTATAGTTTGATAGAAATAAAAGTTCCTAAATTTTTATATAATAAAAATTTATTAGAATCACAAATTAGAAATAAATATGGATTAAATGTTGTTGCTATTAGAAAAAAAATTCCTTTTTTAACAGAAGAAGGAGACACGGATTTTAAAGAAGATTTAAATATCTCTCCAAGTCCAGAAGATTCTTTGGAAGAAGGAGATTCTATTGTAATAATTGGAGAAAATAAAAATATAGAAAAATTTAAAAAAATATAAATAATTTCAATAATTTTGAAAAATAATATAATATATGATATAAAATTTTTTTATAAAGGAGATATAATTGATAGTTGTAAATATTTTTTTAATTGTTTTAAGTTTAATTTTATTTATATTAATGTTTTTTTCCCCGATACTACTCATATATGGATTATATAATATTAATTATGAATTTAAGGAAGATATGTTAGTTATGAAATTTTTAGGTATGAAATATTTGTCTATAGAATATTCTAATATAGAAAAGATTGATTCTGTGAATCAATTTTTATTTTTGAAAGGTAAATTTGAAAATTTTATGTTTAATAAGGGAATTAAGATTACTTTAAAAGATAGACAGAACAATCTTCTTTTAGCTAAATCTACTATAATTTTTCCTAAAAATAGAGAAGATTTTGTGGTTCAACTTAAAGAGAAATGTAATGTCTAATAGAAAAGATAGGTTTTTATTGATTTTTGATTTGGATGGAACTATATGTAATTCTATTTTAGATATAAAAGAAGTTCTGAATTCTGTTATGTTAGAATTAAATTTAGAAGAATTCTCAACAGAACAAGTTAGAAAAATGATAGGCAGTGGTTTTCATTTTCTAATTAATCAAGCTATAGCGAAGCAAGATGTTTTAAGTAGAACTAGAATAGAATCAGAAGATTTGATGAAATTATTTGAAAAAAAATATTTTGAAATTTTGGGTTTAGCAGAAAATACAAAAGTTTATGAAGGGATTGTAGACTTACTAGAAGATTTATTGCAATATAAAAAATCTAATAAAAATTTAAAAATTTCGCTTTTAACTAACAAAAAAGAAAGAGCTACTAAAGTTTTATTAGAAAAATTAGATTTAAATAAATATTTTGATTTTGTTGCTGGAGATGGAACTTTTTCTGAAAGAAAACCTCATCCTTTGACAGTAACAGAAATTATTAAAGCACTAGATGGTTCTTTAGAAAATACTTTTATTGTTGGAGATGGATTGAATGATGTTTTAGTTGCAAAAAATTCAGGAATAAAATGTATTTGGGTAGGATATGGATATACAAAACTAGAAGAAATTCAAGATTTTACCCCAGAATATAAAGTAAAAACTGTAGCAGATTTGAGAAAATTAATTTTTAATGATATATTATTATAAATAAAATTGATGGAGGATTAGAAAATGGGAATGACCATTACTGAAAAGATTCTTGCAAATCATTGTGGAAAAGATTCTGTTAAGCCAGGAGATTTTATAGAAGCGGATGTAGATATTGTTTTAGCAAATGATATTACAGCTCCAATAGCTATAAAAGAATTTAAAAAATTAGGATTAAATAAAGTTTATGATAGAAATAAAGTAACATTAGTGCCAGATCATTTTACACCAAATAAAGATATAAAATCAGCAGAACAGGCAAAAGTTCTTAGAGATTTTGCAAAAGAATTCGATTTAGTTCATTATTACGATCAAGGAGAGGTTGGAGTAGAACATGCTCTTTTGCCAGAAAAAGGTGTTGTCGTAGCAGGAGATATAGTAATAGGAGCAGATTCTCATACTTGCACATATGGAGCATTGGGAGCTTTTTCTACAGGAGTTGGATCTACAGATGTTGCAGCTATAATGGCTACAGGTAAAGTTTGGTTAAAAGTTCCAGAAACTATTAAATTTGTTGTAACAGGAAAACTTCCAAAATGGGTATATGCTAAAGATATTATTTTAAATATTATTGGAAAAATCGGAGTAGATGGAGCTTTATATAAGGCAATGGAATTTACAGGAGATACAATTGAAAGTTTAGATATGTCTGGAAGAATGACTATTTGTAATATGGCGATAGAAGCTGGTGGAAAAAGTGGTATAATAGCTCCAGATAAAACTACAGAAGAATATTTAAAAAATAGAGCAGAGAGAAATTATAAATTTTATTCTAGTGATGCTGATGCTAAATATTCTCAAATAATAGAAATAGATGCAACTAAATTAGAACCTCAAATTGCTTTTCCTCATTTACCTTCTAATACAAAAGATATTTCTAAAGTTAAAGATTTAACTATTGATCAAGTTGTTATAGGATCTTGTACAAATGGAAGAATTGAAGATTTGAGAGTTGCTGCAGAAATTTTGAAAGGAAAAAAAATAAGCAAAAATGTTAGGACACTTATTATTCCAGCTACTCCATATATTTATAAACAAGCAATGGATGAAGGTTTGTTTTCAATATTTTTGGATGCAGGAGCAATAATTTCTCCTCCTACTTGTGGTCCTTGCTTAGGTGGACATATGGGAATTCTTGCAAAAGGGGAAAGAGCTTTGGCGACTACGAATAGAAATTTTGTTGGAAGAATGGGTCATCCAGAAAGTGAAGTTTATTTATGTAGTCCTGCAGTTGCAGCAGCTTCAGCAATTAAAGGTCAAATAATAAGTCCTGAAAATATTTAAAAATAAAAACTTAAAAGGAGTTTTTTTATGAAAAAAAAGTATAGTATAATTATTGCTATTGTTGTTATTTTAATAGTTGGATTAATCGTATTTAAAGTTAAAAATAATATTGGAAATAAAGAAGTTAAAATAGAAAATGTTATAAAAGTTCCATCACATTTTAATAAAGTATATAGCATTAAAGAAATAGAATTTTTCAAAAATATAACAAATCCAAAATTAATGATGATTTCTTGTAAGGTTATATTTAAAGAAAAAGTTGATAAAAAAGGAATAGAAGATAATTTGAAGGCAGCGATTGTTGAATTATATAATGCAAAAAATAAACCTCATAGAATTCTTGTTTATGCTTACGGAGTAGAAGATAATATTAATGGAGATTATACTATTGCAGAAGCTAGTTTTATTCCTAAGAAAAATTTTGATTTAACAAAAGATAATTTAAAAGATTATATTTTAGAAATAAAAGTAAAGTAATTTTGAAGTTTAAAGGAGATATAAATGAAATTTATAGGTAATGTATACCAATATGGAGATAATGTAAATACAGATGAAATTATTCCAGCTAGATATTTAAATATTGCAGATGAAAATGAATTAGCTAAGCATTGTATGGAAGATATAGACATAGATTTCCCAAAAAAAGTAAAAGCAGGAGATATTATAGTTGCAGGTGCAAATTTTGGTTGTGGGTCAAGTAGAGAACATGCGCCTTTAGTAATAAAGGTTGCAGGGGTTTCTTGTGTTATAGCAGAAACATTTGCAAGAATATTTTTTAGAAATGCGATAAATATTGGTTTGCCTATTATTGAACTAGAAGGTGCAGACGAAAAAATTAAAACTGGAGACAAAGTGGAAGTTGATTTAGAAAATGGATTTGTTAGAAATTTAACAAAAAAAACAGAATATAAAATTACTCCTTTCCCAGAGTTTATGCAAAAATTAGTTAATGCTGGTGGATTAATGAATTATATTGAATCAAAAGTTAAATAATATAAATAAAATTGACTTTTGAAATTTAATATTTAAAATTTAGATTGTTTCAAATTATTAAAGGACTATAATATGTTTAAAATTAAAGATCATTTAAATAGCAAATTGACTATAATGATTTTACAAAATCTTAATTCTAAACCAAAGACTGTATCAATTTCTAAAAAATATATATATTTGGTTTCTTTTGTTGTTTTTTTCTTATTATTGATATCTATTTTTATAATAACAAGATATATAAATTATGTTGATGCAATAGCAAATAATTTAGTTTTAGAAAATAAATTGGAACATTTTTCTAAAGAATTAATAAAAAATAGAAATTACCTTGCAGAATTAAAAAATGTAGATTCTGATTTGAGAAAAGTTTTATCTATGAAAAATAATCAGAAACTTCAAGTAACATCTATTGGCGGACCTCAAGTAATAGATCAAATTATAGCTTCAAAGCTGGAAACAGGAAATAAAAATATAGTTTTTTCATTGGAAGAATTTGATTTAGCATTAAATATAATTAAACAAGAAATAGCAAATCAAGTAGAAAGTTCTAAAGAAATTATAAAATATGTAGATAAAAAAAATAAAGAAGAAAATGCTAGACCTAGTATTTGGCCTACAGTCGGAGGATATATTTCCTCAGGCTATGGTTATAGAATACATCCTATAAAAAGAATGACTTTTTTTCATAAAGGTATAGATATTTCTAATTCTACTGGAAAACCTGTTCTTGCGACTGCAAATGGTGTAGTTAAATATGCCAA
>CAYQVV010000026.1:0-1659 GCA_964421155.1 uncultured Elusimicrobiaceae bacterium | reverse complement strand
GGAGAACAGGCAAAAATAAATGCAAATATAGAAGCAGAAATAGTTATAGTAGCAGGTGAAGTACATGGTAATATAATAGCTTCAAAAAAATTAGAAATTTTGGAAAAATCAAAAATATTCGGAGATATTTTTTCTCCAAATATTTCGATTTTGGAAGGATCAATTTTTGAAGGCAAATGTAAAATGATCGATTTAGACAACAAAAATAGTTAAGTATAAAAATCTTAAATAGGAAATAAAAATGTCAATGATGAAGTTTTGTAGAGACAATATAAAATTTATTTTTATTTTTGTTATAGGCTGTTTAATAGTAAGTTTATTTGCAGGAATGGGATCTTATATTTTTTTTGAAAAAAAGAATCAAGTTATGTCCATTAATGGAGATAAAATAAAAATAGAAACTTTTGAGCAGGCAAAAAATAATCTAATAAATCAAGTTAGAGAACAAAATCCTACTGAAGAAATTAATGATGATGTTATGAATAAAAAAATTTTAGATTTATTAATTCAAAATACTATATTTTTGCAAGAAGCTAAAAAGATTGGAGAGAAAGTCGGGAATAAAGAAATAATTAATTTTGTTATGAAGTATCCAGCTTTTCAAAAAAATGGGCAGTTTGATATAAATACTTATTATCAATTGATAAAATATAATAAACAATCTCCAGATGTTTTTGAGAAAAATTTAGCAGAAAATATTTATGTAGAAAAAATGAAAGCATTGCTTTTTTATTCAATAAAAACTTCACAAAAAGAATTAGATTTAGAGTATGAAAATTATTTAATGTCAATGAATTTGCAAGATGATTTAGATCCTGTGAAAAAAGATGCATTTGCAAAAGAATTCATAAATAATAAAAAAATGTCAGTTTTAAATGACTGGTATTTGATGACTTTAAATAAAGCAGATATAAAAAAGTTTGATTTTAGTCAAAAATAAAATATCAAAATAAAAAATAATCAAAATATATATTCTTGTTTTTCAAGAAATGATAGGAGTTGAGTATGTGGGATAATAAGAATAACAAAAAATCAGACCTTGGTTTAACTATGGCAGAAAAAATTTTGTCTAGACATTCCGGAAGAATTGTTAGAGCTGGAGAGTTAACAATAGCAAATTTAGATTTTGCTTTTGGGCAAGATGGAACAAGTGGAGTTGTTATAGATTCTTTTAGGGAAATGGGAGCAACAAAGGTTTTTGACCCAAAGAAATGTGCGATTATTTTAGATCATAGTTGTCCTAGCCCTATAATGGGAGTTTCTGCTATACATAAAAAAATAAGAGAATTTTCAAAAGAAATAGGATTAATTTTGCATGATGTAGGAGATGGAGTTTGTCATCAATTAGTTCCTGAGAGTGGTTATGTTGTGCCTGGAGATTTAGTTATAGGAGCTGATTCTCATACTTGTACTCATGGAGCTTTGAATACTTGTTCAACTGGAATGGGTTCTACAGATGTTGCAGCGGGAATGGTTGCTGGAAAGACTTGGTTTAAAGTTCCAGAAACCATAAAATTTGTTTGCAATGGAAAACTTCCAAAAGGAGTTTATGCAAAAGATTTAATTTTATTTTTAATAGGGCAAGTTACAGCAGATGGTGCAACATATAATGCTTGCGAATATGTTGGAGATGCAATAAAAGATTTATCTATAGAAGCT
>CAYQVV010000025.1:6978-15060 GCA_964421155.1 uncultured Elusimicrobiaceae bacterium | reverse complement strand
TATGTATTTTTTAGAAGAACATTATATATTTTTATTTTTAGTTCAAGTTTTTATTATTTTGATTTTTACGAGATTTTTTGGAGAAATATTTAGAAAATTAAAACAACCAGCATTAACTGCAGAAATTTTGGTTGGAGTTATTTTAGGGCCTACAATATTAGGGAGATTTTTTCCAAATATATACAATATAATTTTTCCAGTAGATATTATTCAACAAAATATGTTGGAAACAATATCATGGATTGGGGTATTGTTCTTACTTTTGGAAACTGGTTTTGAAATAGATTTTTCTGTGGCATGGAGGAAAAAGGGAAGTGCTTTTGTTATTGCATTAGTAGATGTAATAGTTCCGATGATTTTATCTTTTGCTGTTTGTTATTTTTTACCTGATATTTATTTAGTTGATAAAGATAAAAAAATTATTTTTGCATTATTTATGGCTGTAGTTATGACTATAAGTTCTATGCCTATAGCTTCTAGAATTATGCAAGATTTGAAGTTGCTTAAAACAGAATTAGGATTTTTAACAATGTCAGCATTAGCAGTGAATGATATTTTAGGATGGATTCTTTTTATTATAATATTGGGATTATTTTTTCAAAAAGGAATAGATGTTTATAATATAGTTTTTGTATTTTTGGCTACACTTGGATTTGCTTCAGTTTCTATAGCATATGGTAGAAAATTATCTACTAAAATTATAGATTATTTTCATAGACAAAAGTTTCCAGAGCCGGGAGCCTCTTTTACATTTGCATGTCTTTTGGGATTATTATTTGGAGCTTTTACACAAAAAATAGGAATACATGCTTTATTTGGATTTTTTATAGCTGGAATTGTTGTAGGAGAAGCAAAAAATTTAAGAGAAGAAACAAAAACAGTTATAAATCAAATGGTTCATGCTTTTTTTGTTCCTATTTTTTTTGCGAATATAGGACTTAAAATAGATTTTATAAAAGGGTTTGATTGGTTTTTGGTTTTAATTATTACAATTATTGGAATATTTTCAAGGTATATTGGAGCATATTTAGGAGTTTTTTTAGCAAAAGTTCCAAAAGTAAATAGAAATTTGATTTCTATAGCACATACTCCCGGTGGGATGATGGAGATAGTTGTTGCATTGCTTGCTTTTGAGATGGGAGTTATTACAGAAAAAATTTTTATAGCAATTATTTTTAGTGCTGTTTTTTCATCTATCGTAGTTGGAATTTGGATGGAAAGAGCATTGGTTAAAAGAAAAGAGGTTTCAATTTTAAAATATTTAGATTTGAATAAAGGGATTTTTTTGTTAAATTCAAAAATTAAAGAATCTGCGATAATAGAAATACTTAAAAATACAAGTTTAATTATAAAATCATTAGACTTTTCAGAAATAAGAAATGAGATGATTAAAAGAGAAGAAGATTTTTCTACTGCTGTTGGGGAGGAAATTGCTATACCTCATGTTAGAGTAGATGGAATTATTGAACCTACTATATTTTTTATATTTTCAGAAGAAGGTATTGATTGGAATTCTCCAGATGGAAAATTAGTTCATTTTATATTCTTTTTAGTTTCTCCTAAGAATGAAAATGATTTACATATAGAAATTTTATCAAAAATAATAAAAGTTATACAAATCAGTGAAAATAGGCAAGCTATAAGCTCTCTTAAAAATATGGAAGATATTTCTTTGAAATTAAAGAATATTTTTTCTTAAAAAAACAAAAAATTTATGAAAAAAAAAATAGAAAAAGAAAATTTAGAAAATAATAATAATTTTATCGTAGGAGTTGTTTTTCCAATTCCTCTTGATAAAATTTTTGATTATATTGTTCCGTCAAAATTTGCTGAGCAAATTGAAATTGGAAAAAGGGTTAGAGTTGAATTCGGAAAAAGAAAACTGACAGGAATAATTTATAAAATTTATAATGAGACCGAATATTTTAATTTTGAACAGCATTCTTGCCCTTCTGTTTTTTCTTCTTGTAATTCTGAGCGAAACGAAGAATCTAAAAATATAAATTTAGAAAAATTAAAGCCAATTTTGAAAGTTGTTGATAAACAAAATTTTTTTTCAAAAGAAATGTTAGTTGTGGCAGAAAAAATTAAAAGTTATTATTTATGTTCTATAGGAGAAAGCCTTTGGGCTTTTTTGCCAAAAAATGCATCAACTAAAAAAATTGAAATAGAAAATTTTTTTGAAAGTGATGATGCTTCTAATTATTACAGCAAAGAATTTTTAATTCCAAATATTTTTCAACAAAAAGCAATAAATGCAATAAATGAATCTATTTTAAAAAATGCAGAAGTTGAGAAAGAAAATGAATTAAGCATTTCTTTTAGACAGGGCGATAAAATTACCACCGCCGGAATGACAGAAAAAGTTGAAACTTCAAATTTTTTACTTTTTGGAGTTGCAGGAAGCGGGAAAACGGAAGTTTTTTTGAATTCTATAAAAACAGCTCTTGAAATAGGAAAAGATGTTATTTATTTAGTTCCAGAAATTTCTTTGACTCCTCAGACGCTAATTCGGCTAAAAGCTCGATTTGGCGATAAAGTAGGTGTTTTACATAGTCAAATGCTAGAAAGTCAAAGATTTTTGGTTTTGAGTAAAATTTTATCTGGAGAAATAAAAATTCTTTTAGGTGCTAGATCTGCGATTTTTGCACCTTTTAGAAATTTAGGATTGATAATTATAGATGAGGAACAAGAAGATTCTTATAAGCAGGAACAAAAACCAAGCTATGATGCTAGAAGAATTGCTACTTGGAGAGCAAAACTAAATAATGCAACACTTGTTTTTGGTAGTGCTACTCCAAGTATTGAAACATTTTTTATGTCGCAAAATGAAAATGATGATTGTAAAGTTTTAGAGCTTCCATATAAAGCTTCAGAAATTTCTGAAAATGATTCTGAAATAAAAATTAATAGAAATGAAATTGCAATTATTGATATGAAAGTGGAGCTTTTGAAAAAAAATTTTAGTGTAATTTCTGAATATTTGAGAAAAGAAATTGAAAAAAGATTAGATAAAAAAGAACAGATTTTACTTTTTTTAAATAGGCGAGGAGATTCAACTTTTGTATTTTGCAGAAAGTGTGGTTTTGTTATGAAATGCCCTCATTGCAATGTGTCTTTGGTTTATCATAGTGATAATGAAAAATTGCAGTGTCATTATTGTGGATATTCTGTAGATAATGTTTCAGAATGTCCAAGCTGCAAAAGCAAATATATAAAATATTTTGGGAATGCTATTCAAAAAGTAGAAAAAGAAATAAAAAAGATTTTTCCATATGCAAAAGTTGCAAGACTAGATAAAGATATATCTTCACAAGATAGAGGATATAATTTTGATATTTATAAACTATTTAAAAATAAAAAAATAGATATTTTAATAGGCACGCAAATGATTGCAAAAGGTTTTGATTTTGAAAATTTGTCTTTAGTTGGAGTAATTTCTGCTGACACTGCATTAAATTTAGCGGATTTTAGAGCAAGTGAAAAAACTTTTAATTTGCTTGTTCAGGTTATTGGTAGAGCTGGCAGGAAAAACAAAGGGCTTGGAATTATTCAAACTTATTATCCAGAAAATTATGCGATACTTAATGCTAAAAATTTAAATTATTTAGATTTTTATAAACAAGAAATTCAATGGAGAAAAGAGTTAAATTATCCGCCATTTTCAAAGATAATTTTGATAACTTTTCGTGGAAAAAATAATGAGTTGGTAGAAAAAGAAATAAGTAATTTATATGATATTTTGATTTCTGATACACTTTTAAAAGATAACGATGAGTTAGATATTTTAGGAGTATATCAACCTACAATTATAAAAAAATATGATAATTTTCGTTGGCAGATTTTAATAAAAATAAAAATTTTAAAAAAAGATGAAGATTCACAATTAAATAATTATTGTCAAAAAGTTTATGAACTTGTAAAATTATCTAAAAATTTGAATACTTTAGAATCTAAAAATATAAAAGTTTCTGTTACTGTTGATCCGACTCAAATGCTTTAACTTTAAAAATAAGAGGGACAAATATGTTTTATTTTTTAGTTTTTATGCTTTCTTTTGGACTAGCTATTATTTTTACAATTTTTTTTAGAAAAATTGCAATAAAATATAAAGTTTACGATGAGCCTAAAACTGTTATAAAAACACACAAAGAGCCTGTTCCATATTTGGGAGGACTGGCTATTGCAGGAGCATTTTTTCTTACATTGATAATTTTAAGATTTGGAACACATTTTGAGACAGGGACTTTAAGAAATTTATGGGGTATTTTTTTGTCAAGTTTTTTGATGTTAATACTAGGGCTCATTGATGATTTAAAAGATTTGAATTTTAAGAAAAAATTTTTTTGGCAATTTATTGCAGCAACTATTTTGATTTCGTTTGATATGAAAATAAAGTTCATAAGTCCAGGATATTTATCTATAATTTTTACATATTTATGGGTAATTGGAATAATGAATGCTGTTAATTTAATAGACATAATGGATGGTTTGTCCAGTGGAATAGCAATAATTGCTGGGTTAGCATTTTTCTTTATAAATTCTCCTTTGGAAGCACATTTTGTTAATTTTGCAGCAATAGCTTTATGTGGAGCATGTTTAGGATTTTTGAAATTTAATTTTAATCCTGCAAAAATTTTTATGGGTGATGCAGGGAGTCTATTTATAGGAACAATTCTTTCTGCAATATCTTTGGGTGCTAATTATTCGGGCAACAATGGAATAGCAGTTTTTTCTCCAATTTTAATACTTATAATACCAATATATGATACTCTTTATATAAGCTATAAAAGAATGCAAAGAGGTAGATCTATATTTATGGGAAGCAAAGATCATGTAGCCTTGAGATTGAAAATAAATGGCTGGTCAGTTAAAAAAACAGTTTTTGTTTTGTATGTTTTTGCAATATTTTTTTCATTTTTAGCATTTTTAATAGTTAAATCTAATTTTGAAATTGCTACAGGCATTTATATTTTTACTTTAGTAATGGCATTGTTTATAGGAAAAAAATTAAGCAAAATTAAAATTACAGATTAATTATAGCAATAAAAAATTATATTAAAAAATATTTAGTTTTATGATATAATAAATTTTCTTAAAATATTGAATTTAATTAATAATTAGAGGTGAATTTTGAAAGCATTTGTGATGTGTGCAGGCTTAGGAACGAGGCTTTTGCCACTAACTTTAAAAACTCCAAAACCTATGATGAAATTAAATAATAAGCCAATACTTTGTAATACTATAGATATTTTAAGGCAGGCAGGAATAAAAGATATTGTTATAAATTTGCACTTTATGCCTGAAATGATAAAAAATTACTTTGGAAATGGAAAAGATTTTGGGGTAAATATAGAGTATTCTTTTGAAGAAGAACTTATGGGTACTGCAGGTGGACTTGGGAAAGTTAGAAATAAATTTATGGACGATTCTTTTGTTGTTATGAGTGGCGATGGGCTTGTAGATTTAGATTTGAAAAAAGTTATAGAATTTCATAAATCAAAAGAAAGTATATCAACAATAGTTTTAAAAAAATATGATTTTAAATTGAAATATGGTGTTATATTTACAGATGAAAATAACAGAATAAATGATTTTGTAGAAAAACCAGAAATAAAAGATATTTATGAAAATAAAGTTAATACTGGAATTTATATATTTGAACCAGAAATTTTTAAATATATTCCAGAAAATACATTTTGTGATTTTGGGAAAAATATTTTTCCTAAATTATTAGAAAAAAATGTTCCTTTTTATGCTTATGAAACTATGGATTATTGGTGTGATATTGGAAATATAGATGCATATAAAATAGCTCAACATGATATTTTGACAAAAAAAATTAAGAATTCTAAAATATTTTTCAATGATATTTTTGAAGCTAATTATAAAATTTTAAAAGATGAAACTAATTTTATTGGGCAAAATAATATTTTTGGAATTAATGTTAAAGTAGAAGATTATACAGTTATAGGAAATAATTGTATTATAGAAAATAATGTATATCTAAAAAATACAATAGTATGCGACGGGGTTATAATAAAGGAAAACTGTAGGCTAGAAAATTGTATTTTGTTAGATAATTGTGTGATTCAAAGAGATACAACAGTAAATTTTGGAATATTTATATAAAAATAAAACATAAAATAAGAGAGGAAAAATGAATGAGCGAAATGAAAAATTACATTTTTACTTCTGAATCTGTTACAGAAGGGCATCCGGACAAGGTTTGCGATCAAGTTTCAGATGCGATTTTAGATGAAATTTTAAAGCAAGATCCAGATGGAAGAGTTGCTTGTGAAACATTTGTGACAGTTGGGATGATGATAGTTGGAGGAGAAATTACTTCACATGCTATATTTGATCCTCAAGTAATAGCTAGAGATGTAATAAAAAATATTGGATATACTGATGTTAAATATGGTTTTAATTATCAAACATGCGGGATATTGAATGCTGTTGGGAAACAGTCTCCTGATATATCTCAAGGGGTGGATACTGGAGGTGCGGGAGATCAAGGGCTTATGATAGGATATGCTTGTAAAGAAACTCCAGAGTTAATGCCTATGCCAATAGTTTTAGCTCATAAACTTTCTAAAAGATTAGCAAAAGTTAGAAAAGAAAATATTCTTCCTTATTTAGGTCCAGATGGAAAGTCTCAAGTTTCTGTTGAATATGTTGATAATAAACCTTCCAGAATAGAAGCTATTGTTATTTCTTCTCAACATACAGAAGATATATTAGATAATACTGGCAAAAAAATAGAAAAAAAATATATTGATGAAATGATAGAAAAAGTTATTTATGCAGAAATAGATAAGAATTTAATAGATAAAAACACAAAAATATTCGTTAATCCTACAGGAAAGTTTGTTATAGGCGGACCTCAAAGTGATACAGGAATGACAGGAAGAAAAATAATTGTTGATACTTATGGTGGAATGGCTGCTCATGGAGGGGGAGCTTTTTCTGGAAAAGATCCTTCAAAGGTAGATAGAAGTGCTTGTTATGCTGCTAGATATGTTGCAAAAAATATTGTGGCAAGTGGAATTGCTGAAAAATGTACAATAGAGCTTTCATATGCTATAGGTATTGCAGAGCCAGTTTCAATAATGATAGATACTATGGGAACATCTGAGGTTTCTGCAAAAGTTTTAGAAAAAGCGGTTAGAGATATTTTTGACTTAACACCTAGAGGCATTATAAAAATGTTGGATTTGAAAAAACCTCAATATTTAAAAACAGCTAGCTATGGACATTTTGGAAGAGATGAATTTAGTTGGGAAAAATTAGATAAAGTAGAATTAATAAAAAAGGCTTGTAAATAAAAAATTTATATGGAGGGATTATGTCGAGATTTTTATCATTTTTTTTGATAACAGTATCATTATTTGTATTTTTAGGATGTGGAGATTCTAATATATTCTCTAGCCTTAATAATGATGATCTGAATGCAGATGTTGCGACATTAACTGCGACTGCAGAAAAAGAATTAAAAGATGGAAATTATGCAAATGCAAAAAAATATTATGAATCTATAATAGCAAAAGATCCAAAAAATTCTGTTGCATATTATGGACTTGCCGCAGTAGCTTTTAAAGAAAATGGAATAGATTTAGCAAAAATTTTAGCAAGCGTGACTGAAAATTCAACTTCAACAAGTTCTAGTAAAGTGGCGATTAGTAATGTAGGGATAAGTGCTACAAATATAGAACAATTAATAAATATTGATAATCTAAAAGATCTTTTTGTTGCTAGTAAAAAAGTTGTTGAGTACTTAGCAAAAATAGCAACTGGGCAATGTGATGGAGTTATAAAAGCTACAGATGTAGATGTTAATGTTAATCTTGCAATAGCTTTAGTTTTAGAATCTGCATTGACTATTATGGATAGTAATGGAGACGGGAATCCTGCTTCAACAGGAGATTTAGTTACAGTAGATAAGGATTATGAAATTTTAGTTAATAATAAAAAAATAGATGACATAACTAATTTTTCAACAGAATTGACAGTTGCGCAAATAGCACAATTAAAAATTCAATTAAATATTGCAATAAATAAAATTTTATATGCTAAACAATA
>CAYQVV010000025.1:0-6878 GCA_964421155.1 uncultured Elusimicrobiaceae bacterium | reverse complement strand
TAAGAAGTGTTAGAAGTCTTGGAATGGGAGGGGCATTTACTGCTATAAGTGATGATCATAATTCATTTTTTTATAATCCGGCTGGAGCAACAGGTAGAGAAAAATTTACAATGACTATTGCAGAAATTAGAGCTACTGTTTCTGATGATATGCTTGATTTTTATAGTTGGTACTCTGATAATGAGACAGATCTAGAGAATTTTGACGATCTTTCAGAGAAAAAAAAAGAAGAAGTTTTAAATAAAATTACTAATGAAGTAACAAAATATAATAATTATTTTTGTGTTTCAGCTCCTAATTTTAATTTTATAGCACCTATGGGAAAATTGTATTTTGGATTGGGTGTTTTTGATGATGTTCAAGCAAAAGTTAAAATGAATGCAAGTTTATTAGTTCCTAGTGTTGATGTTTTAGCAAAAGTTGATGTCGCAGGAATGTTTTTATTAGCATATAAATTTTCTGATAAATTTTCTGCAGGGCTTAATGCAAAAGTTTTAAGTAGAGGAAGTATAGATGAAAAAAGATTGAGTATTTTAGAGTTTGAAAATTATGATCCTACAATACAGCCTGGTATTGGATATGGGGCAGATTTAGGAATGACCTATAATCTTACTGAAGGAATAAAATTGGGATTTTCAGCATCTGATGTTGGTGGAACAAAGATTGAATATGATGCAGTTGATTCAGAAGTAAAAAGCGATGGGAAAGTTAAATCAGGTGCAGAAGCAAGAACTGGAATAATAAAAACTAGATATAATTTGGGAGTTTCATATAGACCGTTTCAAGTTTTTGGTTTTAAGAATTTAGTTTTCGCAGCAGATCTTTTGGATATTACTGATGAAGATGATGATGGAAAAATAGATGATTTTGCTGAATTTTGTAAAAAAACTCATTTTGGAACAGAGCTTGGATTTAAACATTTAGCATTGAGAGCTGGATTAAATTCTGGATACCCAACAGTTGGTTTTGGTTTGTATTTTTGGTTCTTGAGGTTTGATTATGCTTATTATACAGACGAGCTTGGTAAATATGCAGGATATGATCCTTTATCAAATCACACATTTTCAGTAAGTATAAGATTTTAAATAATATTTTAATTTTAGATTTTATAATTATAATAGCCACATCTAATGTGGCTATTGTTTTTTAAGGCAAAATTATTTTTAAAAATAAGGAGATTTTTATGAATGTAATTAGAATGTTTTATGATAAAAATTTTTATAAAAAAATTTACAATACATGGTCTTTAAAAAAGTGTTATATTTATGCACTTTTTGCAAGTATGGCATTATCTTTTTTGTTTACAGGAACTATTTTTAGACAATTTAATAAATTCGGAGATATAATTTTTATAGAAAATTTATTTAGCAAAATTCCTTCAGTAATACAATATAATGACCAAACAGGTTTGTCTTTTTTTGATAAAGAAAATCAGCCAACTTTAAATTTTGAAAATGATTATTTTAAAATAGATTTAAGCAGGGAAAAGTTTGATATTGTAGATTTTGGAGAGAAAAATTTGATTATATCCAGTAAAAGTTTAGCAATTAAAAATCAGGGACTGATAAATTATTATCCATTTAAAAATATTGGGATGGATTTAAGAATAGAAATCGGCAAAGACAATCTTTCTGTTTTTTCAAATGGAGAATTTAAAAGAAAAATTTCATTTTCTATGTTAGCAAGTATACTAAAAAAAGTTTTATTCTTTACAAAAATCGCAGTATTTTTTACTATTTTTTTAATAGTAATTATTAGTACAATTTTAATTTTTATGATTATGGGAATTTTTTATAATTTCATTTTACATAGACAAAATAAAACTTTAGATGTAAAAAAATTAATAGCTAGTTTTACTCCTATAATGTTTATATCAATAATTTGTTTTTTATTATTCACGGTTATTTTAAAAATAAAAGGCTCATCTCTAATAGAATCATTTATTTATGGAATGTATTCTTTTTTAATTCCTTTTGTTTTTCTGAAAGACGAGTTTAAGCCTTACACTAAAGAAGAGAAAAAATAATTATGTATTTTAGAAAAAGACTTGAAAAGCTAAGAAAATTATTAAATAAAAATAAAATTTCAAACTACATAGAAACGGATTCAAAAAATGTTTTATATTTGACTGGATTTAATGATTGCCCGTATTTTTTTTTAATAACTGAAAAAAATTTTTATATAGTTTTACCTGAAATGTTAAAAGAGCAATGTGAAAGTATTTTACAAGAAAATAATATTTTTGATTTGGTTAAAGTTATTGTTCTTTCAAAAAAGCAAGTAAGTATAAATTCTTCAGATTTATATTTTTCAAGTATAAAAGATATTTTGATTTATATAAAAACTAATGATAATTTAAAAATTTTATTTTATCCTGAAGTAAATAGAAAGTTTTTTTTATACAAAATTTTGGATAATATTTTTGAAGTAAAAGATTGTTTTTCTGTAGTTCATTATTTGAGAATGACAAAAGATAATTTAGAATTAAAGTATATAAAAAAAGCATGTTTAGAAACCTATAAAATTTCTAAAAAAATTCCTAGTCTTTTTGAAACAAGAAATTCAGAAAGGTTAACAGAATTGGATATTGCAAAAAAAATAGATATTTTATCTATAAAAAGTTGTGGAGATAAAGCTTTTGACACAATAGTGGCTTTTGGAGAGAATTCAGCATTTCCTCATTATATTCCTAGCGAAAAAGTGTTTTACAAAGATGATTCTTTTAAATTTTTAGCAGATTTTGGAGCAAAGTATAAAAATTATTGTGCAGATATGACTATTTCATTTTTTAAAAATTTAAATGATGATTTATACAAAAAAATTTTTGATGTAGTAAGCGAGGCTCATTTTAAAGCCATAGAAATGATAAAACCTGGGATTTTAGCAAAAGATTTGGATTTGAAAGTTAGAGAAGTTTTTGATAAATATCAACTTACAGAATATTTTTTACATAGCACAGGACATGGGGTAGGATTAGATATTCACGAATCGCCAAGTATTAATTATTTAGATTCTACATTGTTAAAAGAAAATATGGTAATAACAATAGAACCGGGTTTATATATAAAAAATATAGGTGGAGTTAGAGTAGAAGATACTGTTTTGATTACTAAAAATGGATACAAAATTTTGACAAGCTCGTAAATGTTGATAGTTTTTAATATTTAAAAAAAACAAAAAAATGCTAAAAAAAAATAAATTAAATAATTTTCAAAGTTTAAAATTAGATATTTTTCTAAAGTTGATAGAAATTGCTAAAAATAATAATTTTGAACTTTTTATTGTTGGTGGGCAAGTCAGAGATTTATTGTTGGCAATAGAAAATTTAGTGAACATTAAAAATCATTTTGAAGTTTTAAATATTTTTAAAAATGATTCAAAACTTATTTTAGAAAGAATGCTGGATAATAAAAATTTTGATTTTGATTTTGTTGTCCATTCAAAATTTGATAAAAATAAAAATTCAATTTATTTAGCAGAAATTTTGAAACAAGAAATAGATTGTGAAGAAAATTTAAAATTATATTTGACAAAAAATGAAAAATTTAAAACGGTAAATATTAATGTTGAGTTAAAAAATGAAATAAAATTTAATTTTGATATTGCTACAATGAGAACTGAAAAATATGCTTTTTCTGGAGCATTGCCAGATGTTGAAGTGACGGATGATTTTTTTTGCGATATAATAAGGCGAGATATTTCAATTAATTCTATTGCTGTAAAATTGACTGAAAATGTTGAAATAATAGATTTATTGAATGGAATAGATGATTTGATTTGTCGAAAAATAAAATTGAATTATGAGAATAGTTTGGAAGATGATCCAACTAGAATTTTTAGAATTATAAAGTTTGCTACTAGATTTAATTTTGAGTTTGATAAAGAAACAGAAGCTCAATTAAGATTAGCAGCCAACAAAAAATTTTATAAAAATATAAGCAAAACTAGAATTTTAAATGAGTTCAAAAAAGTTTTTGCAGAAGATTTTAAAGCAATTAAGAATTTTGTGGAAATTATTCATTTTTATGGATTTGATTTAGCAATAAATGAAAAATTTTTAAGTCATAATTTTGAAGATTTTTATAAGAATTTAGAAAATTTTTCAAAATTAGAAAAAAATTTGAATCAGAAAAATATAATTTTTGAAAAATGGTTTTTGTGTTTTTTGCTTTTTATAAAAGATTTAGATTATTTTGAAATAGAAAAAGTTGCAAAAGATTTTAGTTTTTCAAAATATCAAAAAGAAGATATTTTGAAATTAGAAAATTTGGATAAATTTGAAAGTTTAGTTTCTATGAAAGATTCTGAAGTATATTTTTTATTGCAGAAATACAGCTTAAATTTTATGTCAATGTTGATGATTTTATTTTTAGAAACAAAAATTTTTGAAAAAATTTTAAAATATATAACCAAAACAAAATATATAAGACTTAAAATAAATGGAGATATTTTAATAAAAGATTTTGGCTGTGAGCCTAAAAAAATAAATCAAATTTTAAATTCAATTTTATCTTATAAAATAGATTTTGATATGTCAGATTTGGAGTTAGAAGAGGAAAAAAATTTTGTAGAAAAAATTTTGTCTAATCAAACTTAAATATTGTGAAATTTCCAGGCATTTTGTTTTTTGCATTTTCTAAATTATTTTTTGCTAGAGAAAAATCAGGATTTATTTCTAGAGCTTTATTGTAAAAATTTACTGCTTTGTCAAAATCTCCTAAAAATGAATAGCATGCACCTATCGCACATACAATATGATAATTTTTAGGATCTATAAAATATCCTTTTTTCAAAAATTCTATACATTTTTCATAATTTTTTTGATTCAGATAAACTGTAAAAATTCCATAAATTATATTTATATTCATAGGTGATAAAGAGTTCGCTTGAAGTAAATCTTTTTTAGCATTTTTAAAATTTTCTTTTTTTATAAAATTTCCGCCTCTACTGAAATATGGTTCGTCATATCCAGGATTTGTCAAAATCGCATCAGAATAAGCTTTTATAGCCTCATCTGTTAATCCTAATTGCGAGTTAACTTTTCCTAATTCATATAATTTATTTACTTCATATTTTCTAAATTTATTTGAGTTTTCTAAAAACTGTTTTGCTTGAAGCAGTATTATTGAATTTGGATTTTGTTTATTATCCAAAAGATAAATGCTTTTGAAATATTCTTTTTCAGATAAAAATAAAGAAATTTGTCTGAATGTGATGAATAATAAAATTACAATAGTTGTTATTATAAATATAATTTTTTTTATTGAATTAAAATGAAATGTTTTTTCTTTTAAATGATTTTCTTTGTATATTTTTATTGAACAGCCAATGATGAACCAGAATAGAGTCATAGGCGTTGCAATATGAAGACTTACATTTAACATGTTATCAGAAATCATACCAATAATAGAGCTAATATAGGCAATAATTAATAATTTATCTTCTTTTTTTGTTTCTTTATTTTTTATAATTTTAAAGCATGTATAAAAAAATAAAATAAAAAATAAAATGTATATGCTAAATCCAATAATTCCAGTTTGTGATAAAATTTCTAAAATTTCATTATGCGCATTATTTGCATGGGTTTTATGTTGAGTAAATTTTTTATTTGTTAAATATTTGCCTTGGTAAAAAGGAAAGTTTAATTCAAAAAGTCCCCAGCCAACTCCAGTTAGTTTGTTATCCAAAAACATATCTTTTCCGCTTTCCCATATCAAAATTCTTTGGAATATAGATTTGTTGTTGAAAGATAAATTTATACTTTCTTTTATTCTGTTTTTTATTGGTTGATAAAAAACTGAAGAAGAAATAATTATTAAAAGTGCCAAAATAGATATAATTTTGAATTTTTTTAAGGATTTTTTATTTGCTTCAGTTTTATCTTGAATAAAAATATTTTTTTTGTTTAAGAATATTGTAAAAAAATAAAAAATAATGCCTATAAAAATTCCTATCCAAGAACTTCTTGTATATGTAGAAATTAAAGCAGTAAAAAATATTATGAAAGCTAATATATAAAAAAATTTAGATTTTTTTATCAAAATAAAATGTAAACAAATTGGAATTAGCATAACTAAAAAGCTAGATAAAAAATTTGGATTTCCAAAAGTTGAAACACTACGATTCCCGAATTTTTTTACATCTATTGTCCAAAATAATTCTATGTTAAACACTTGTAAAATTCCGTATAAAGAAGCCAGAATTCCGACATAAAATATTGTTTTCCAGACAGCTTCTTCAAATTTTTTATCATTTAAAATAAACGGCAAAAAATATATTAGTATTGTATTAAAAATTATTAAATTAAATGCTTTTTCCCCTTCTAATAAAACTGCTAAATGCCAGGTTGGAAATTTAAAAAAAGCAATTATCCATGACACAAAACAAAAAGCAAAAAATAAAAACATTATTTTTTCAGCTAAAATAAATTTGTATGTTTTTAGATAAAAATGATTTTCAGTATTTATATTTGAATTAGAATATTTTTTTGAGCTATTTAAAATTTTTGATATAAATGAAAGAATAAAAATTGCAGACATAGTTATCAAAAATATTATTTGCTGAATGTCGTAGGGATTTCTTGTTACATTTTTTAAGAAAAATAAAAATGGAAATGTAAATAGAGTAATAGCAGATAATTTTATTAAAAAAGAATTGAAATTATTGAATTTATTCAAAAAAATATTTTTTTCGGTAAATTTGTAGTTATTTAATTTTTTTTTGTTTTGTGTGTACATTTTATCCCATTATTTATTTTGCTTTTTTTTTATCTTTTTTGTCCGCCTTATAGCGGAAAAGTTGAGTAAAAACATTAAAAATCGTTTTGTCATTCCTTGTAAATGTCAAATAATTCGTTGACAAAGAATGAAAAAAAATTA